>JBAZZV010000004.1 GCA_041658645.1 Candidatus Margulisiibacteriota bacterium | reverse complement strand
TTTATTCGCTCATCGAGGGTTAAATGGATAAATTGACGCCCTGTCCCTTTATTCTTACTTTGCTTTGGTTTTGTCATATACCTGATATTTTATATCAGGTGTTGCATTTCTTTGTTGAACTCGGGACTCTCTTCCTTGCCAAGAAATCGGATATATTATATAATTCCTTATGCGAAGCGACGACCACGGGAAAAAAGACGAAATCTACGAAAAGTATAAAGAGCTGATCGGCGAGGCGCCGGAAGAATGCGAAGCCTGCGGCGGCGCCCTCGACCTGGAAAAAGTCAACCTCGAAGATTATCAAGACAGCAAACTCTACATGATGGAAGGTGTCCCCGCCTACGTTTGCCAGGAGTGCGGCGAAATCTGGGTCCCCGAGCCGATCATGAAAGAATTCGAGAAGATGATCGAGACCGCCAAGAGCAAGCACGCTCTCCCGGTGGTCCCGGCGGTCCCGGCCGTCAAGCGGAAACCAAAGATAACTAAAAGGGGGAAATGATCGATGGAAATTGAAATTGGCAAATCAAAAAAATCGCGGCGGGCGTACGGGTTTGACGAAATATCTCTCGTCCCCTCGATCATCACCATCAATCCGGAGGATACCGACATCTCGGTCGAGATCGGCCGGCAAAAGCTGACCGTCCCGATCATCGCCTCCGCCATGGACGGCGTGGTCAGCCCGAAGACCGCCGCCATCATGAGCCGGCTGGGCGGGCTCGGCGTGCTGAACCTCCAGGGGGTCTGGAGCCGTTATGAAAATGCCGAGAAGATTTTGGAACAGATCGCCGCGGTCTCCAAGGATGAATACGTCCCGCTGATGCAAAAGCTCTACCTGGAACCGGTCAAGCCGGAGCTGGTCATCAAACGGATCAAAGAGATCAAGGCGGCCGGCGGCATTGCCGCGGTCTCCTCTATCCCGCAGGAAGCGCTCGAGCTCGGACCGATCGCCCGCGACGCCGGCGCCGATATTTTTGTCGTCCAATCGACCGTCCTCTCGACCAAGCACAAGTCGAGCAGTTCCGCCCCGCTGGAGCTAAAGAAATTCTGCGCCGAAATGAAGATCCCGGTGATCGTCGGCAACTGCGTCACCTACGAAGTGGCGCTGACCCTGATGGGGACCGGCGTCGCCGCCGTTCTGGTCGGCATCGGCCCGGGCGCGGCCTGTACTTCGCGCGGCGTCCTGGGGGTCGGCGTCCCGATGGCGACCGCCATTGCCGATTGCGCGGCGGCTCGCGACTCGTACTTCAAGGAAAACAACGTTTACGTCCCGATCATCGCCGACGGCGGCATGGCGGTCGGTGGTGATATATGTAAGGCGATCGCCTGCGGCGCCGACGCGGTAATGATCGGTTCCCCGATCGCCAAGGCGGCGGAAGCACCAGGCCGTGGTTTCCACTGGGGAATGGCCACCCCGTCGCCGACCCTACCCCGCGGTTCCCGCATCCGGGTCGGGACGATCGGCACCCTGCGCGAGATCATCTTTGGGCCGGCCAAGTTCGACGACGGCTCGATGAACTTTGTTGGCGCCCTCCGCACTTCGATGGGGACGCTCGGCGCGGCGACGCTTAAAGAGATGCAGCAGGTCGAGGTCTATATCGCCCCTTCCCTCCTGACCGAAGGGAAAGTTTACCAGAAGGCCCAGCAGTTGGGAATGTATAAATGACGCTGAAACACGACCTGATCGTTGTCCTCGATTTCGGGGCACAGTACAGTATGCTGATCGCCCGCCGCGTTCGTGAATGCAACGTCTATTGCGAAGTCCTCCCCCACGATGTCTCCGTGGCTGAACTGAAACGGCGCCAGGTCAAAGGAGTGATCCTCTCTGGCGGCCCCGGCTCGGTCTACGAACCAGACGCCCCCAAGGCCGACCCGGAGCTGTGGCGTTCGGGTATTCCTATCCTCGGTATCTGTTACGGCCTGCAACTGATGGCCAAGGAGCTGGGTGGCGAGGTTAAGCCGGGGAAGAAACGGGAATACGGCAAGGCCGACCTCCAGATCGACGACCAATCAAATCTTTTTGCCGGCCTCCCTAAACAGATCCCCTGCTGGATGAGCCATGGCGACACAGTTGCCAGCCTCCCACCGGGATTCAAACAATTAGCCCATACGGATAATACCGTAGCGGCCGCGGCCGGCGATCCAGCGCGGAAGCTGTTCGGGGTCCAATTCCACCCCGAAGTTGTCCATACCCCCCAGGGGCTCGAGATCATCAAAAATTTCGTTTATATCGTCTGCGATTGCAAGCCAACCTGGACGACAGCCAATTTTATCGAAGAACAGGTTAAAGATATTCGCGCTCTGGTTGGCCGGCAAAAAGTGCTGCTCGCCCTCTCCGGCGGTGTCGATTCGACCACGGTGGCCGCCCTGATGAGCCGGGCGATCGGCGACCAGCTCATCTGCATGTTCATCGACCAGGGTTTTATGCGCAAGAACGAAGCGGCCAAGATCGACGAGCTCTTCGTCAAGCGGTTCAAGGTTAATTTTCTCAACATCAACGCGGCGGAACTTTTCTTCGGCAAGCTCCGGGGGATTATTGACCCGGAAGAAAAAAGGAAGATCATCGGCGAGAATTTTATCCGGACCTTTGAGGTGGAGGCAAAGAAACTGGGCGAGATCCTCTATCTGGCCCAGGGGACGCTTTATCCTGACGTGATCGAAAGCGCCGTGCCGGGGACGACGGCCGGCAAGGTCGCCAAGAAGATCAAGACCCACCATAATGTCGGCGGACTCCCGGAAAAGATGGGCTTTAAGCTGATCGAACCGCTCCGGATGCTTTTTAAGGACGAGGTCAGGGCGATCGGGCTCGAACTGGGGGTGCCGGAAGATATCATCACCCGCCAACCGTTCCCCGGTCCTGGTCTCGCCATCAGGATCATCGGCGAAGTGACCGAAGAGCGGGTCAATGTCCTCCAGGCGGTTGACGACATCGTCGTCTCCGAGATCAAGCTGGCCGGTTTTTACAAGAAGGTCTGGCAATCTTTTGCCGTCCTCCTGCCGATCAGGACGGTCGGCGTCATGGGCGACAAGCGGACTTATCTCAATACCGTGGCCGTTCGGGCGGTCACTTCGACCGACGCGATGACCGCCGATTGGGCCCGCCTCCCCTACGATCTCCTGGAAAAGATCTCTAACCGGATAGTCAACGAGGTCCCGGAAGTGAACCGGGTGGTCTACGACATCTCCAGCAAGCCCCCGTCGACAATTGAGTGGGAATAGCCCTCACCCTATCTATAACAAAGTAGGGGAAATGTCGTGTAGCGGCGGTCTTTAGACCGCCATCCCAAAAATAAATGGCGACCTAAAGGTCGCCGCTACGTATCTTCTTGGCAATCACCGACAAATGTAGAGGCGGTCTTTAGACCGCCATCCCAAGAATAAATGGCGACCTAAAGGTCGCCGCTACATTCCGGAACAGAACCGTCATCCACATTTCTAACGGACAACCGTTTGCCTGGCCCGTTGATGCTCCTGCCAGGTCTTTGAGAAAATATGACCCCCATCAGGTTTTGCCACAAAAAAGAAATAATTGGTCTGGGCCGGATAGACCGCCGCTTTGATCGATTCTAACCCCGGATTACAGATCGGCCCCGGCGGTAATCCTCTTCGCTTATAAGTATTATAAGGCGATCTTACCGACAGCTGGTCAAGATAAACGATCTTGCTCGGCCGCTCCAGCGCGTACTTGACGGTCGGATCGGCGGCCAGCGGCATCCCTTTGGCCAGCCGGTTATGGAAGACCGACGAGATGACCGCCCGCTCCTCCGGCTTTTGCGCCTCTTTTTCAATGATCGAAGCGAGCGTCAGCGTCTCATGCAGGGTCAGTTTCGTCTCTTTTTGAGCAGTCAACCAGAACGGGACAACGACCTGTTCGAAGCGGTTGACCATCGCCTCCGCGACCGTTTCCGGTGAAGCGGTGATGAAAAGATGATAAGTATCGGGGAAGAGATACCCTTCCAGTGATTCCGAAGGAATGAACTTGAAAATCCCCCAGTGGCGGAGCCGGAGCTGGGCTGTGATCCCCTCGTTGACCAGACCCTGGAATTCCGCCCAATGGAGATAGCCGGTCTCTTTCAGGGCTAAACCCATCTTATAAATGGAGCTCCCTTCCGGAAAGGTCACCCTGATCTCGGCCTGCGGGACCGTTTCGTTATGGAGGAGCCGGCTGATGATCGCCGGGAGCGGGTCAGCCGGCGCGAATGAATATTCGCCCGCCTTGATCTTATTTTGCAAACCCAACAAACGCACGGTCAGAGCAAAAGCGCTGAAGCGAGGCAAAATCCCTTTGGCCTGTAAGGTCTGCTGGGTTGCTTTAACCGAGGCGCCGGGCGGGATGTTGACCCGGGTCGTTTCGAGGTTGAACGGATCGGCCGGCCAGGAGAGGACCGTAAAGATCGCCAGGAGGCCGAACCAGACGAGTAATGGCTGATTTTTCATCGTTTCTTACTGTCGAGGTATCCCTGGAGGATATTGGCGGCGGCTGACTGATCGATCACTTTCTTTCTTTTCTCCCTGGAGAGCCCGGCCTCGATCAACGATCTTTCCGCCATGACGGTCGTTAAACGCTCATCCCAGGTGACGATATTAAGTTTGAACTCTTTCTTCAACTCGGCCACGAAAGCCAGGACTTTCTCGGCCGCGATCCCGATCTCGCCGGACATTCTTTTCGGTAAGCCGACGACGATCTCGTCGACCCCGTCGTATTTTTTGATGATCCGCTTCAACTCGCGGAGGTCGTCGGCAAAGGTCTCCCCTTTGCCCAGCACCGCTACCCCCTGGGCGATAATCGCCAGCGGATCAGAGACCGCCACGCCGATCCTTTTTTCGCCGTAATCGAGGCCGAGTATCCTCATAGTGATTTGGCCAGCGCCAGGAAAGCCTCGGCAATCTTGCTCGGGTCCTTCCCCCCACCCTCAACTTTGGTCTCTTTCCCGCCACCTTTGCCGCCAACGACTCCAGTGAAAACGTCAGCCAGCTTGCGGGCAGAGAGCCCTTTATCGACCAGGTCCTGGGTAACGGTTATCAGGTAGGTCAAACGGCCGGGGTATGAGGCGACCAGGACTAGCGCGCAGGAGCCGAGCTTCCCCTGGAGCGAATCGGAAACAGCCCGGAGCATATCCATGTTATAGCCCGGTAACTCCTTGAGCAAGACCTTATGGCCGTTAAGCTCTTTGACCTCGCCCAGATAGGCGTCGACGCCGCCGCTGGCCGACTTGGCCATGAGACCTTCGATCTCGCGCTCCGCCTTGGCGATCCGCTCTTTCAGCCAATCAGCCCGGCCGCGCAGGTGGTCGAGGAATTTATTGACGGTCACCGCGTCCTGGCAATCGACGCACGTCCCAAGCCGCTCGATCTCGGTCAGTTCGATCTCGAAAATGTTCGTTTCTAAGGTTTTGCTCCCGCCCGCCTGCTCCTTGTCGAGCTGCAGTTTGCGGTAGCGTTTGATCATCGCTTCAATGTCATCGCGGAGCTGTTTGGCCGTATAGACGACGTAGACCTTGGCCGCCTGGCCGGCCAGCGCCTCTATCCGGCGGACCCCCGAACCAAGCGCCCCTTCGCTAACGATCTTGAAGTAATGGATATCACCGGTATTAGCGACATGGGTCCCGCCGCACAACTCGAGGCTATAGGTGCCGATCTTGAGGACCCGGACCTGGTCGCCATACTTCTCGCCGAACAGGGCAGTCGCGCCAAGCTTGACCGCTTCTTTATAGGACTTTTTCAGCACCTCGACTTTGAGTTTCTCGTTGATCTTTTTATTGACCAGCGATTCAACTTTCTGCAGTTCATTTAGGGAAAGAGCGTGGAAATGGCCGAAGTCGAAACGGAGCTTATCGGGCCCGACATATGACCCGGCCTGTTTGATATGCTCACCCAGCGTCTCGCGCAGCGCCTGGTGGAGAAGATGGGTCGCGGTATGATGGGCCTGGGTAGCTGTTCGTTTTGCCGCGTCGATTGTCGCCTTGACGCTCTGGCCGACTTTTAGGTCCTCGAGACGGTCAACTTCGTGCAAGACCGTCCCCTGCGGGGTGACGAGCGTGTTCAGGACCATTAATTCCTTTTTATCGAACGCCAGTATGCCGGTATCACCGATCTGGCCGCCCGATTCGCCGTAAAAGGGGGTCTTTTCCAGGACAACCAGATTATGGTCGGGAAAGATCGCCTGGACTCGGCTCTCTTCGACCGTCTTTTCGTAACCGGTGAAGTTGGTCGGCTTGAGATGGGCGAGGTCGAGGCTTAAGAGTATCTTTTTCCGGTCACCTTCGAGGCCGCTCTGCCGCGCCCGATCCTTCTGGGCCGCCATCTCTTTAGCAAACCCGGCCTGATCGACCTGCAAACCTTTTTCGGCGCAGAGCTCGATCGTCAGCTCGATCGGAAAGCCATAGGTGTCGTGCAGTTTGAAAGCTTCCGCCCCGGATAAAAGTTTATCATCACCATGCCGGGCCGCCATCTCCTCGAACAGCTTGAGCCCCATTTCCAGGGTGGCCAGGAAATTAGTCTCTTCTTCGGCCAGGACATCCGCGATCAGGGCCGCCTTGGCCGGGAGGTTCGGATAAAATTCACCCATCCCGGCGATCACCACTTTGGCCAGTTCAACCAGGAACGGCCGGTCGATGCCGAGCTTGCGGCCGTAACGGACGGCGCGGCGGATCAGCCGGCGGAGGATGTAGCCCCGGCCGGAGTTACCCGGCAGGACGCCGTCGGCGATCAGGTTGGTCACTGCCCGCGCGTGATCGGCGACGATCTTACTGGCGACGGTATCGTTCGTCGCGGCAAAGGCTTCCAGCTTTTTCAAGAGCGGGGCGAAAAGATCGGTCTCGAAGTTATCGCTGACCCCCTGCAGGACGGCGGTGATCCGCTCAAGGCCCAGACCAGTGTCGATCCCTTTCTGCTGCAACGGGATAAGCTCCCCTTTCTCGTTTCGATTGAACTGGATAAAGACGAGGTTCCAGATCTCGAGGAAACGGTCACAATCGCAGCCGGGCGCGCAATCCGGCTTACCGCAGCCGTGATCTTCCCCCAGGTCGTAATAGATCTCGGAACAGGGACCGCAGGGGCCGGTCGGGCCGGCCGCCCAGAAATTATTATCCTCGCCCAGCCGGAAAATGATCTCCTTGGGCAGGCCGATATGCTTCTGCCAGATGTCGTAGGCCTCGTCGTCTTTTTCATAAACGGCGATCTTCAGCTTGGTCACCGGAATAGCGAATTCCTTGGTCAGCAGTTCCCAGGCTAACTGGATCGCTTCCTGCTTAAAATAATCGCCGAACGAAAAGTTTCCCAGCATTTCGAAGAAGGTGTGGTGGCGTGGCGTCCGGCCGACCTGTTCGATGTCGTTCGTCCGGATACATTTCTGCACGGTGGTCGCCCGCTTGAACTGCGGCTTTTCCTGCCCCAAAAATATCGGTTTAAACTGGAGCATGCCGGCCAGCGTTAATAGCACAGACGGATCGGCCGGGACCAGTGAAGAACCCGGCAAGACCTTGTGCCCTTTACTTTCGAAGAACTTGAGGAACTTAGCTCTTATTTCCGAGCTTTGCATCTACTATCTCCCTTATTTTGGCCTGGATCTCATCGATCCCCTGGTTATCGGTCCGGACGACCTTGATCCGGGCGGGATCAGCCCCGGCTAATTCAAGATATTTCCCCCTGACCCGCTGGTGGAAGTCGAGCACTTCCTGTTCAAAACGGTCGGGGCCGCGCGACTGGGTCGCCCGTTTCAGGCCGATCTCGGGTGAAACATCGAGCAGAATGGTCAGGTCAGGCTGGATCCCTTTGGAGGAGACCATGTTGAGGTAGCGGACCAGGTCTTCGGGCAAGCGCCGACCGCCGATCTGGTAGGCGATCGTCGAGTCGGTAAAACGATCAGAGATGACGACCTTCCCTTCCCGCAGAGCCGGAGCGATGATCTTGCTGACGTGTTCCGAGCGGTCGGCGGCAAAAAGATAGACCTCGGTCGTTTCGTCGAGGACACTGTCCGGGTCAAGGAGGAGGGTCCGGATCTGCTTGCCGACCTGCGTCCCACCCGGTTCGCGGGTCAACAGGACCTGTAATCCGAGGCTTTCCAGGTACGGTTTGAGCCGGGTCGAATGGGTCGATTTACCGCACCCTTCCGGTCCTTCAAAAGTTATGAACATTGCTTGTCCTTTCTAGCTGGCAGCCAGGCTAAAGCCCAGCATGAATTCCCGGCGCATCGAACGATAAGTTACTTCAAGATTATAACAATGCAGTCGGAAGAATAAAGTATAGTCTATATCCTCGGGCGACCAGTTGTCAAGAAAATAGGAAGCTTTGACCCGGCAGGCCGTCTCGCCAATGCGGAAGCGGAGGTCCGGCAGGAGCCGGTCGGCCGCCCGGAAACGGTACATTTCAAAAAGGAACGGGCTTTGCCCGTCAAAGAAAAAGTAGTGCTGATATCCGAGGTGCGCATTAACATCATTGCCAAGATCGCCGCCGAGGTCGACCAGAGCCGAGGGCTTGACCCATTTTGCTCCGTTGGAATAGTAAAGCGAATCCCAGCGCAAGGCCGGGGTGACGATAGAGCCAGGGAGGTCGGCATAGACCTTGAATTGTCCGCCGCCGCGCAGATAGCGGCCGGTCCCCTCTTCTTTGACCAGACCGCTCTGCAGTTCCAGGTCGTATTTGGCCAGAGGCGTGAAGAACTGTCCCCCCTGGGAGCGCAGATGAATATCGGGCGTTAAACTGACCCGCTGGTAATTGATCCGTTCCTTATAAGAAATGGTCGCGGCGAGCTCATACTGCTTCAGCCGCGGCGCCAATACGAAATCAAACAGCGGCTTTTCGGTCGATGTGCTCTCGCCTCCGAAAGAATAAAGATTCGTCACCCCGCCAAAGAGGCCGTTGACGCCATTCCAGTCGAGCCGGATATCACCTACATTACGCTCGTTCAAAGAGTAATTAGCCGTGGCGCCGAGTAGTAACCCTTTATTGGCCGCATAGCCGAGCGAGTAAGTGCCGGAGAATTCCCGCCGCTGGTGCCAGGCGAGCCGCTCATTGATATAGGTGCCGTCATCATCATTGAAGCCGACCTCGGGGAATGGCGGCAGGTTCTTCTGCGCTCGCTCCGACGCGCGGAAGTCGTAGATGTAGGTCGGCATCGGGACGACCGGCAGGCCGTTCAACCAGAAATAACCCCAGTAAGCGACTAACCAGCCGTATTCGGGGTAAAGGGTCAGGTTGGCCGCGGTGACCCGGTAATGCGGGTGCTCCAATTCGCAGGTCGTGAACCCGGCCGACTTTAGCTCTAACCTTTCCCGGCTGATACCGATCCAGCCGCCGTCGACCTCCATCCCACCGTAATGGAAACTGACCCCGGTCGCCGTCCCCTTTTGCGAATTGATATCGTAGGCGAGCGAGGCTCCTTCGAAGGTCAGGCCGGAGTAATTAAGTTGAAAACCGTCCTCCGCCTGGAGAGTTTCGGCGGAAGTGTTATAGATGAGATGGGCGCTGGTCAGGTGGAAATCTTTATATTTGACCTCGACCGAACCGCTCGCTTCGAGCCGTTGTTTATCTTTTTCCAGGGAGACGCGGTCGGCGTCGATCGTCAGGTCTTTGAGTTTAGCTTCGGCGGCACAACCGAGGAGGGCCAGGCCGAGCAGGAGGCTAAGTAACGGCCTCATACCGCGATTCTTTACTGCTGAACTTGGCGATCTCCTTGCGGAAGACGAGCTCGATGGTGCCGACGGGGCCGTTGCGCTGCTTGGCAATGATGATCTCGGCCACGTTACCGCGGTCGGTCTGCGGGTTGTAGTAATCCTCGCGGTGGATGAACATGACCAGGTCGGCGGTCTGCTCGATCTCGCCCGAGTCGCGCAGGTCGGACAGCCGCGGGATCCTGTCCGGCCGCTGTTCCACGGCGCGGGAAAGCTGTGACAGGGCGACGACCGGGACATCGAGCTCGCGGGCGAGCGTTTTCAACGAGCGGGCGATATCGGAGATCTCCTGGACCCGGTTCTCGATCTTGCCCCGGCCGCGCATCAGCTGGAGATAATCGACGATGACCAGACCGAGGCCGACCTCAAGCTTGAGCCGGCGCGCTTTGGCCCGGATCTCAATGGCCGAGAGCGACGGCGTGTCGTCGATAAAGATCGGCGCCTCGGAAAGTTTCCCCAGTGCCCGGGTCAGCTTCTTCCAGCCGGTATCGGTCAGGCTGGCGGTCTTGAGCCGCTGGGCGTCGACTTCCGCTTCGGAACAGAGCATCCTCTGGGCGAGCTGTTCCTTGCTCATTTCCAGCGAGAAGATCGCCACCGGGATCTTATGGCGGATCGAGACCTCCTGGGCGATATTGAGCGCAAAGGCTGTTTTACCGACCGAGGGACGGGCGGCGATGATGATCAGGTCGGAGTTCTGGAAGCCGGCCGTCATCTGGTCGAGGTCGGGGAAACCGGTCGTCGTGCCGGTGATCGCCTCTTTCTTGCCGTAGAGCGAATCGATCTTGTCGAGGACCCGCTTGATGACGCTTTCGATCTTGTGGAACCCTTCCCGTTCCCGCTTCATGGCGATATCAAAAATAGATCTTTCCGCGTCGTCGAGTACCCGGTCAACGTTGTCCGGATCGGCAAAAGCCTCGCCGACGATCCGGGTACCCGCTTCGATCAGCCGCCGCAGGACCGCCTTCTCTTCGACGATCTTGGCGTAATACTCCACATTGGCGGCGGTCGGGACGGAATTAAGGAGATCGGCCACGTAGACCGAGCCGCCGACCGCGTCCAGTTTGCCCGATTTGCGGAGCGTTTCCGTGACCGTGACCAGGTCGATCGGTTCTCCCCGGTCGAACAGCTCCAGCGCCGCTTCAAAGATAAAACGGTGGGCATCGCGGTAGAAGCTGTCCGGGCGCAGAATATCGATGGCGCGGACGACCGCGTTCTTATCGAGCAGCAAAGAGCCGATGACCGACTGCTCGGCCGCCAGGTTCTGTGGGGGGATCTTTTCATCAGCCATGTCTTAAATACCTTTAACTTTTAGCGAGATGAAACTCCGCCGATAAGGGGATCGCCCTTTTTTCCTTTTTATCTCTAAACCACTTCTCAAAGTTCAAAATAGTAAAACCAATGATCTTTTTAGTTTTAACGTCCTTTCTGATAAAAAAATCATCCGCCACTTCCGTGGAGATCGCCTTCCTGGGCTTGCCGACAGCTATGTCGAGCAAATCATCGTCTTTGTCGTAATGGAACGTTATTTCTTTTGCCATATAGTCTCACCCACCTTTATTTTGTCTGTAATAAAAAACGTCAGTATCTCTTTTCTCTTATTGCTGGAAACCACTAACAAATACTTGCCTCCGAATATATTGTCATAGTATTTGTAATACAAATGCACATCTTTGTCTTTTTTACTTAACTTAACCAAATCGGGCGAATTCAGGACTTCGGGAATCTTCTTGAGATATGGGCCGACTTCGGGATGTCTTTGCTTAATATGGGTCAGTTTTTCCTGGTTCAAAGAGACTTCTTCCCCAAAAACCGTGATTATCTTTCTACGCATATTGACAATTAATTATCCCACAATTTTAGAGGGGTAGCAAGGAAACTTAAGCCTACATGATAGCGGCTAAGTTACGGGGAAATTCTCTCATTGGCCATAGTTTGTTAATTCAAGCGCGTTTTTGGGGCCTGGGTATTTGCTCAATAGAAAACCAACGATAAAATTGCTAAAGTTTCTTTATTATTAACGAGGCGGTTTGGGTTGACGATTTGCGCTACAAAGCATAATTATCTACTATGTTTGTAATAATGCACTAGATTATTTTGTTTTATTATGATGTATTGTGTTTTCCTTGCGTTCAATGGCGGTTGGGTAAAGTTCAATAATTGCTTCGTCCCATTTAAGACCCATCCAAACAATAATAATACAAAATAATAAATACCAAAATTCCGTTGATAAGAATTGATGGTTTATGGAAAAGGCTAGAATTACAGCTGTTGTAAAATATAACAACATTATGGAGCCACCTAAAATCATATAGATTGGCATGAGAATAAAGAAGAATGTTGTAATTTTCAAAATACATTTATCTACCAATTTAATTAATATATACATTGTTGATGTTGATTTTCTCCCTTTACTTTTTTCATTTATTTATAACAAATATGCTACCATCTTAATAAAGCTCGTTTTTTATCAGCTAATTATTTCTGCCCAAACCCGGGATACTTCAGTTGGTGACAAATTGTCACCAACTCACTCTGATCTGGAAATCCTCAAAGATAGCTAAAGTGTTTTTCATTTAACCCCCAAGCTCTTTTTCAGGTACTTGCCGGTATAGCTGCCGGGAGTTTTCGCTACTTCCTCCGGTGTTCCTTGCGCGACGATCCGCCCTCCCTCTTCCCCGCCTTCCGGCCCGAGATCGATGATATGGTCGGCAGTTTTAATGACATCCAAATTATGTTCGATGACTATGACACTGTTGCCGGTCACGACCAGGCGATGTAAAACTTCGAGTAGCTTCTTGATGTCGTCAAAATGGAGCCCGGTCGTCGGCTCATCCAGTAAATAAAGGGTCCGGCCGGTCGAACGGGTGGCGAGCTCGGTCGCCAGCTTGACCCGCTGGGCCTCGCCGCCGGAGAGGGTCGTGGCCGACTGGCCCAACTTGATATAGCTCAAGCCGACATCGACCAGGCTTTGCAGTTTGCGGGCGATCTGCGGGATGTTCTCAAAAATCCGCAGTGCTTCTTCGACGGTGCTGTCGAGAACATCAAAAATGCTTTTTCCCTTGTAATGGACCTCCATTGTCTCCCGGTTATAACGTTTCCCCTTACAAACATCGCACGGGACGTAAACATCGGGGAGAAAGTGCATTTCGATCTTGACCAGGCCATCGCCCGCGCACGCTTCGCAGCGCCCCCCTTTGACGTTGAAGGAGAAGCGGCCGAGCTTGTAGCCCCGCAGGCGCGCCTCCTGGGTCAGGGCGAACAGGTTGCGGATATGGTCGAAAACGCCGGTGTAAGTCGCCGGGTTGGAGCGCGGGGTCCGGCCGATCGGCGTCTGGTCGATAATTATCACTTTGTCGATCTCTTCGAGGCCGGTGATCTCGCGGTGCTCCCCGGCTTTGTCGATCGTCCGGAAATACTTCTTGGCCAGCGCTTTATAGAGGATGTCATTGACCAGCGAGCTCTTGCCGGAGCCGGAGACCCCCGTCACGCAGGTCAGGAGACCGAGCGGGAAAGCGACATCGATGTTTTTCAGATTATTGTGTTTGGCTCCCTTGACCGTCACGAACTTGCCGTTACCAGGTTTCCTTTCGCACGGGATCTCTATCCGTGACTTTCCGGACAGATAGTGACCGGTGATCGATCGCTCCTCTTTAATAATATCGGTCACTCCCCCGGTGGCGATTATCTCGCCGCCGTGGACCCCCGCTCCCGGGCCAATGTCGACCAGGAAGTCGGCTTCGCGCATCGTCTCTTCATCGTGTTCGACGACGATGATCGTGTTGCCGAGGTCGCGCAGGCGAAAGAGGGTCTCGATCAGGCGGCGGTTGTCCCGCTGGTGGAGCCCGATCGACGGTTCGTCGAGAATATAAAGGACCCCGACCAGTCCGGAGCCGACCTGGGTCGCCAGGCGGGTCCGTTGCGCCTCCCCGCCGGAGAGGCTGGCCGATTCACGGGACAAGGTGACGTAATCGAGGCCGACATCGACCAGGAACTTGAGGCGCGACTTCAGCTCTTTGACGATCTGCTTGGCAATGATCCCTTCCCGTTCGGTCAGGGTCAGGCTATCGATGAAAGCCATGATCCGCTTGATCGGCCGGCCGGAGACCTCGGCGATCGATTGGCCGCCGATCTTGACCGCCAAACTTTCCGGCCGGAGCCGCTGGCCGCCGCAATCGGAACATTTAACGGCGCTCATGTAACGGTAGAGGGCGAAGCGGACATTCTCCGATTTGGTCTCCAGATAGCGGCGGCGAAGATTGTTGACTATTCCGTCATACTCCCCCTCATGCTCCCAGTAGCTCCGCTCCATGGCGTATTTGAACTTGATCGGCTTCTTGCTTCCGTTAAAAATGATATTCTGCTGTTCCTTGGTCAGCTTCTTCCAGGGGGTGTTCAGGTCAAAGTTGTAGGCCTGGCCAACCGCTTCCAGTTTCTGCAAATAATATGAAGCGGCCTCACCCCAGGGGGCGAGCGCCCCTTCCGCCAAAGTCAGGTTCCTGTCGGGGACGATCAGGTCGGGATCGAATTCCAGCTTGTTGCCGAGACCGCTGCATTTGGGGCAGGCGCCGTAAGGGCTGTTGAAAGAGAAGATGCGGGGCGTGATCTCGTCGAGCGAGGTACCGCAATGCGGACAGGCGAACTTTTCGGAATAGAGCTCGTCTTTTCTCTTCTTCCCTTCCCCATGGCTGACGATCATCAAGCCGTTACCGTATTTCAAAGCGGTCTCGACCGATTCGTTGAGCCTTTTCCGGTTCTGGACGGTCGCGGCCAGCCGGTCGACGACGATCTCGATGTCGTGTTTTAGTTTCTTGTTCAGCGCGGGGACCTCGCCGATCTCCCGGATCTTCCCGTCGACCCGGACGCGAATAAAACCATCCTTGGCAATATCGGCGAAGAGCTCCTTGTACTCCCCTTTCCGGCCGCGGATAGACGGGGCCAGGACGACGATCGGTTTGCCGGTCAGATCGTGCAGAATAATATCGACGATCTGTTGCGGCGTCTGGCGCTCGATCTTGCGGCCGCATTTGGGGCAATGCGGGATGCCGATGTTGGCGAACAACAAACGCATATAATCATAAATTTCGGTAACCGTGCCGACGGTCGAGCGCGGGTTGCGCGGCGGCGACTTCTGGTCGATCGAGATCGCCGGCGAAAGACCGTCGATCGAGTCGACATCCGGCTTTTGCATCTGCTCGAGGAATTGGCGGGCATAGGCCGAGAGCGACTCGACATAGCGGCGCTGTCCCTCGGCGTAGATGGTGTCGAAAGCAAGTGACGATTTCCCCGAACCGGAGAGGCCGGTGAAAACAACGAACTTATTGCGCGGGATCTCAAGGTTAATGTCCTTGAGATTATGTTCCCGGGCACCTTTGATGACTATTTTGTCCATTATTTCCTTATCAGCATTGCAATGTGCATTTCGGTTCTAAACCCGTCGAATTCGACGGGTTTAAATGACGAATTGTTGATTTTTTCCCACAATCCTAGTATGAATTGGGACCATTTTCGTGACATCACGAAAATGGTCACTTACTCCTTGCCCGCTGTTCTTACAGGATTCTTTTGCTCGTGAAACCGCTTCTTCAAAGTTTTCCCAGCGTCCATATCCAAGAGGCGCCATGAGCTCACGAGCGCTCCAGTATTCTTTCCCATATTCATTAGTCTTTTTGATCTGTTCAAATATATTTTCAGTCATTGTTTACCACTTCCGTTCATATGCTCCCGCGCGCCTTTAATTACTATCTTTTCCGTTTCCATTATTTACTAATTTTATCATAATTGCCTGAAACTATCGAATATAAGCATCGATAATGAAATGGAGAGATTTTAAGATGATTTTACCTAAACTTGGCCGAAGAATATTTCATGCCGGACTGTTAATGACTGCGCTGACGGCACTGTCGTCAACGACAGGTTGCGGCAGTAAACCAAGAGTCCGGATCGCTTTATCCGAATCCCCTTCTATGTCATATGATGAATCTATCGTTTGCGGCCCGCGTCCACCCATGATCAAAAGGGACGCATCGGTCATTCCGGACATGTCCAAGCTTCCCGCCGAATACCCGAAAGATAAAATGGGGGAAATAAGCAGGCTGGTCGCCGAGCTAAACCAGCTGATCCCTGACCATCCCGTGAAGACCATTTATCCGGTTTCAACCTGTCAAGGCGGAGAAAGTTTTGGGGAAGCAATCACCATCTCTGATTCTGTTTTTCTGGAAACGGCCGCGCATGAAGTTGGCCACTCAGTTTATCATGATTTTGGGCCGCGCGACCAGGGAATCGGAAGTATTTGGTTGAAACTTAACAATATTTCGCTAGGCCACAAGAATTATGAACTCGTACGGGACCAAAATTATATCGACCCGGCAATAATAAGGGAACGGAACAGGGTCTGCGGCAACGATCATAATCTCGGTCATCCCTGGGACAATTCAAGCGAATTGTTCGCCAGCTCATTTATGATCTACAGAATACATCCTGATGAATTTATCGCAAAAATACAGGACCCAGCAACGAGCAGAGAAAACAAGGAATTTGGCAAGTTGGTTTATGTTTTCTTCAGGGATTGGGTGTTTCATGGAAGAACGTTCTCAAAGACCGATCCTTTTAAAAATGAAGCTCTTTGTCAAACGCTTAAAGGCAACCGTCTGGAAACAATGCGAAAAGCCGCAGAAGCTTCTTTACCTTCTGATTATTCGTCAAACAAAAATCCTTGGCTCAGGCACACACTTTATTGGAGGATATTGCAAACAACGGAAGACTATCGGGTCTTTGTAAACACATTGATCCAGGGCCTTTCAGATGAAAATGCACGTAACCGTCATGAGGCTTATCAGGATATAAACGCGAATCAATATGACGCCAAAAGGTTTCCTAAGTCCCATTGGAACAGATTTCACAACTCCCCGTTGGAAATGCATCGGATATGGACTGAAGCAAAATTCGGAGATCTTCTTCTCAAGGCATTAGAGAATGAAGTATCTATCGATAATACGGAAAATTGCTATAGGATCATCGACAATCTCGAATATGAAGGGAATAAGAACATGATACCTCAACTAGAAAAATACAAAGATCACCCGTTTATTGGTAAATACGTGAAACAATTAATAGATAAATTATCTAACTAGTTCTATTCAGGCTCAGATCATCTTGTTAAAAAAACAGCTCCGGTTGCCGGTATGGCAGGCGATATCGCCAATTGAACGGAATTCCGCTTGAATTCCGCTTGAATTAAACAAATTCTTCATGCTAAACTTACTTCTAGATGTTAAACCAAAATGAGATCGATAAAATAGTTGGGGTCATTAAAGATAAGGCCAAACCAAATAAAATTTATTTATTCGGCAGTTATGCTTACGGCAAAGCCACGGAAAAAAGCGATCTGGACCTGCTGGTGGTTGACGATTCAAACCGGGATAAAAACCGGCTGGCGCTGGAGATCAGCAAGTCCCTCTTTCCGAGAAATTTTGGACTTGATTTAATTGTCGCTTCTTCCGAAGAAATTCAGAAAAAACAGAAAAGACAGCTTGGTTTTTGGATAGAAATCATGGCAAAAGGCAAAAAGGTATATGAGCGAAGCTGATTTCAAAGAATGGATTTTACTGGCTAACCATGACGCCGATACGGCTGATTTGCTTATAAAGCAGAGAGGACATGCCGATGTTATAATTTATCACATTCATCAAGCCGTTGAAAAGCTGCTCAAAGCTCTGCTTATTAAAGCCGGCGGAACTTTTGAAAAAACTCACTTCTTGGATAAATTGCTGGCTAAAACCATTGAATTTTATCCTGAATTATCGAAGCACGAAGAAAGCATTCTGGCTATTAATCTTTATCTGCCAAAATTGCGCTATCCCTATGGAGATGTAATTGAATTCAAAGAAGCGGAAGATACTTACAAAAAGTTTACAGACATCAAACAAGCCGTATTAAAACTGCTAGGCAAATAATATTTATCCTCTCGATTCCTTATAAGATCTTGTTAAAGAAACAGCTCCGGTTGCCGGTATGGCAGGCGATGTCGCCGACCTGTTCGATCTTAGCCAGGATCGCATCCGCGTCGCAGTCGTAATATAGTTCCTTCACTTTCTGGATGTGGCCGGAAGTATCCCCCTTATGCCAGAGGACTTTTCTTGACCGCGACCAGTAGACCATCTCTTTCGTCGCCAGCGTCTTCTGGAGCGACTCCTTGTTCATGTAAGCGAGCATCAACACCGCCCCGTCCTTGTAGTCTTGGGCAATGACCGGGACCAAACCTTCCGCATTAAACTTGATGACATTTATATCCATTTTCCTGCCTCCTAAATACCCCTATCCCCCATCCCCTTCCCCCTTATTAAGGGGGAAGGGGAGCGAGGGGTTAGGGGTTAACTTCTACTTCGCTTTTTTTCCGCACGCTGAAACTGACATTGACCGCGCCGTTGCCTAGCAGTTTCTCCAATTGTTCCACCAGTTCGGGGTTGATGTCAACCCAATGGCTCTTCCCCAGCTCGACGCTCCGCCCGTCCATCCGGATATAGACCGGGTCGCCGCCATGGTAGAGGGTCAGGAGGTCCTTCAGGCGGGTCAAGATCTGTTGGTCCTTCACATCGACCAGCTCGACCTGGAGCGACCTAGTCTTCGCCATTTCCACCAGCGGCGTGATCGTGTCGGCCATAACGTTCAGCTCTTCGGTCCGGGTATCGCGGTTCAATTTCCCTTTGACGATGAGTACTTCATCGTTATTGAGGAGCGGCGCGCATTTCTCGTACGAGCGCGGGAAGACGATGACTGGAATGGAGCCGGTCAGGTCCTCGATGTTAGCGATCAGCATCGTGTCCCCTTTTTTCGTCTGCAGGCGGCGGCAATCGGTCAAGAGGCCGCCGACCGTCACCGGCTCCCCTTCGCTCATGTCAGCAATGTCGGAGACATGGATCGTCGTCTGCGCCTCCAGCGAGTCGATCAGCCGGGCCAGCGGATGGGAGGAAATATAGACACCGAGCAATTCTTTTTCCATTTTCAGGAGCTGGTCGGTCGAGAACTCGGCAACTTCCGCGGCATTCTCTTCCGGGGTTGAGGGACTATGTGACTGAGGGGCCAGGGCAAATAACGCCTCCTGGCCGTTGGCCCGTTCTTTGACTTCAGCGTTGACCCGGCTGATCACTTTTTCATATCTGGACAATAGTTGCGCCCTACCCTGGCCGAAGGAGTCAAACGCTCCGGCCTTGATCAAGCTCTCGATCACTTTCTTATTAACGGCGTGCGAGTCGATCCGGCGATAAAAATCGTCGAACGACTTAAATTTACCTTCTTTCTGCCGCGCCTCGAGGAGAGAATCGATCGCGGAGGTCCCGACATTCTTGATGGCGGTCAACCCGAAGCGGATCCCTTGCGGCGAAACGGTAAAGTTCCGGTCACTCTCACTGACATCGGGCGGGAGGATCTTCAACCCCATCCGCTGGGCTTCGGCCAGGTAGAGGCGGACCTTATCGGTATTCCCCATGACCGAAGTGAGCAAGGCGGCCATGAACTCGCCCGGATGGTTCGCCTTGAGATAGGCGGTCTGGTAAGAGATCAAGGCGTAGCTGGTCGAGTGTGATTTATTGAAGCCGTAACCGGCGAACTTGGCGCAAAGGTTAAAGAGCTCGGTCGCCTTATGCCGGGAGACGCCGCGCTTGACCGCTCCCTCGATAAAAAACTCCTTCTGATGCTCCATCTCCTTGACCTTTTTCTTACCCATGGCTCCGCGCAAAACATCGGCCTGGCCGAGGGTGAAACCGGCGACCTTGCTGGCGATCTGCATGACCTGCTCCTGGTAGAGGATGACGCCGTAGGTCTCGCTCAAGATCGGCTGCAGCTCCGGCAGTTCGTACCTGATCGGGATCTTTTTATGCTTGCGCTTGACGTAATCTTCGACCATGCCGCTCTCCAGCGGTCCCGGCCGGTAAAGGGCGAGCAAGGCGATGATCTCCTCAAAATACGACGGCCGCAGGTCGCGGATCAGCGCCCGCATCCCCCGGCTCTCCAACTGGAAGATGCCGATCGTCTCACCGGCCGAGAAGAGGCGGTAAGTGTTGAGGTCGTTCATCGGCAGGGTGTTCATGTCGAGCTCGACCCCCTGGTCCTTCTTGAGGAGCTCGACGGCGTGGGCGATCATCGTCAGGTTGCGCAGGCCGAGAAAATCCATCTTAAGGAGGCCGATCTTTTCCAACTCCTCCATGGTGTACTGGATGACCAGGGTATTCTCGTCGAGTTGCTGGAGCGGCGCGTATTCCATGACCGGCTCCTTGGAGATGACGACGCCGGCGGCATGGACCGAGGCATGGCGGACCATCCCTTCGATCCGCTGGGCCGTATCGATGAGGTTTCTGATCTTCTCATCCCTGGCATAGAGCTCCTTGATATCCTTGACCCCTTCCAGGGCGGAAGTAAGGGTCACTTCCGGCCCGAAGGGGACCAGTTTGGCGAGCCGGTCAACTTCCGGAAGCGGCAGGTCCAAAACCCGGCCGACGTCGCGGATCGCCCCTCTCGCCATCATCGTCCCAAAAGTGATGATCTGCGCCACATGGTCGGCACCGTACTTTTTCGTCACGTAACTTATGACCTCGCCCCGCCGTTCGAAGCAGAAGTCGACGTCGATATCGGGCATGGAGATCCGCTCCAGGTTAAGGAAACGCTCGAAGATCAGCCCATACTTGAGCGGGTCGACGTTGGTGATCCCGAGGGCATAGGAAACGACACTCCCGGCCGCTGAACCCCTACCCGGCCCGACCTGGATCCCATTACTCTTCGCCCAGTTGATAAAATCGGCGACGATGAGAAAATAGGAGGCGTATTCCATTTTTTCGATCGTATAGAGCTCATATTTGACCCGGTCGATCACTTCCGGAGGTAAGAGGTTGCCGTAGATCCGTTTAACCCCGTCCCAAGCTAACTTTTCCAGGTACGATTCAGGGGTCTCTCCCACCGGGACATCAAAGATCGGAAGGTGGAGGACACCGGTCTCCAGCTCAAAATTGCATTTATCGGCCACGACCAGGGTGTTCTCGATCGCTTCCGGCAGGTCGGCAAAATGGTGCTTCATCTCGGCGTAAGACTTGAGGTAGAACTCCTCGCCGCCGAATTTCAGCCGCTTGGTATCGGTCAGGAGCGAGTTAGTCTGGATGCAGACGAGAATGTCCTGGATATAAGCATCTTCTTTTTTGACATAATGGACGTCGTTGGTAGCGACGAGCGGGATACCGGTCTCTTTGGCCAGCTCGATCAGCTGGGGGCGAAGATGTTTCAGCTCTTCGATCCCGATATCCATTATTTCCAAATAAAAATCGTCACCATAGATCTCTTGGTAGCGGAGAGCGGCGGCTTTTGCCTCCGCCTTATTCCCGGCCTGGAGGCGGCGGCCGATCTCCCCTTCCGAGCAGCCGGACAGGGCGACTAGCCCTCCCCGATACAGCTTTAAGAGCTCCTGGTCAACCCTGGGGCGCGAATAGAACCCTTCGATCGAAGCGAGGGAGACCAGCTTGATCAAATTTTTATAACCGGCCTGGTCTTTGCAGAGGAGGGTCAGGTGGTTCGGAGAGCGGTCTTCCTTGGTCTCTTTGTCAAACCTGGTCCGGGGAGCGACATACATCTCACAACCGATCAGCGGCTTGATCCCCGCCTCTTTCGCTTTGAGGTAAAATTCTACGGCGGCGTACATGTTGCCGTGGTCGGTGACCGCCACCGCCGGCATTTCCAGCTCCTTGGCGCGGGCGACCAGGTCGGCAATACGGCAGGCCCCATCGAGCAAGCTGTATTCGCTGTGGACGTGGAGATGAACGAAATTGCCGTGGGGCATAGATGGCCATTATAACAAAAAAGACCGCCCGGCTCAATTAACGCCGGACGGTCTCTTTCAATAGCTATTGAAAAACTGGAACTAGCCGCCGATCCTGAACATGCTCGTCCCGCAGGCCGGGCATTTTCCCTTGCTCGCCTTGCGGCCGTTCTTCATCGTAACCTGCTTGGGTGATTCCATAGTCTGCTTCTTTTTGCACTTTACGCAATAAGCTTTAACATCTGCTTTAGCATCCGCCATTCTCGCACCTCCTTCAGTCTAATGATCAATTAAGCGATTCTACGACCAGAGAGCCCTGGTGTCAAGTGGAACCTGCCAGTGGAACCTGCGACTAAACGTCGCGGTTCCACTATTTCGCGGCTAGTACAGCTTCTCCCCCGTCGGCTTGACGCGGATGCCGAACATGTAGTTGCGGTTCCCGTCGTTGAGCAGATCGTCACCCTGGACCAGAACATCCATGAAGTCCTGCATCTCGTGTTCGTACCCTACCCGCAGCTTCGGATTGTTCGGCCGGGGGTTATTGATGTCATAAATATCGGCCAGGATATTCCCCTTCGAGTTCGGATACATTATCACTCCGCCGCCGAGCTGGCTGTTGATGACGCCGAGGCGGAAACCGAGGTTATCGGTCGTCTTGTTGGTCAGGAGGAAGTCAAGCAGCGCCGGCGACCGGCTCGGCCCTTCGCCGAAGCCGACGCGGTAATAGGTCTTGTTGCTCTGGATGACGTCCACATCGCCGCGAACGGCGTTCGCCTTGGAGCCGACGTCGACCCCGCCCGAGGCGCGCATGTTGACCCGCCCAACGTTCTCGAAGAATTGGTTGGCCGAAGAGAGGGTCCGTTCGGTCTCCTTGATCGTCCCTTTGACGTTCGCCTGGAACTTGGGATCGCCGACAATGTCCCTGATCCCCTGATTGGTCTCGCGCAGCTCGGCGGTTAATTTCTCCAGGCCGGTCGCCGTCTTATCGGCCGTAAATACGGCGTTCATAAAGGCTTGCTGTAGAGCCGGATTCTCGATTATTTTTCGGACATTTTCCAGGATCAGCCTGGTCTGGACCAGGTTCTGGGCGCCGATATCGATAAAGTCGACAATGGCGGCCGTCCGCTCGCCCCGGAGCGCCAGGGCCGGTGCATACATCGTTTCCGAGGTCCCCGGCTTGATCTCCAGATATTTCAGGCCAACTATCCCGTCATAGGCGACGCGCAGGAGGGAATCGCTCGGGATCTTGATCCGCGGCTCGACCACGGAATAAATTCTGATATCATAAGGGCCGGGATCGATCTCGGTCACCTTGCCGATCTTCAGCCCGCGAAAGCGAACCTCCGAGCCGATCGTCAAACCCTCAACACTGTTGAATATTCCGGTCAGCTTGTAACCTTCCCTCATCTTGAATATTTCGGTCTTCCAGACGATGACCATCGCCAGGAGGGTCAGCGCGGCGATCGTCACGATCCCGACCTTAGCCGATGTGGACAGGCCCATATTACAAACCTCCCGAAATAAATTTAGCCACGACCGGATCCTTAGAGTTCCTGGCCTGCTCCGGCGTCCCGATGTCGAGCAGCTCGCCATTGTTGAGCATGTAGACCTTATGCGCCACCCGATAAACGGTCTGCAGCACATGGGTGACTAAAATCGACGTCACCTTCAACTCCTGGCTCAATTTTACCATTAAATTCTCGATGGTGACAGAAGTGATCGGGTCGAGGCCGGTGGTCGGCTCATCGTAGAGGATGATCTTCGGGTCGAAAGCGAGCGCCCGGGCGATGCAGACCCGGCGCTGCATCCCGCCCGAAAGTTCCGACGGCATCATGTCGCCAACCCCTTCCAGTTCGACCATTTTAAGTTTCTCCGCGACGATCTTCCTGATTTCCGTTACGCTCTTTTTCGTATGCTCGTGCAGGGCGAAAGCGACGTTCTCAAAGACGTTCATGGAATCAAAAAGGGCCGAGGTCTGGAAGATCATCCCGGTCTTCTTGCGCAATTCGATCAGCCCCTCACCTCCGAGCCGGCCGACCTCCTGGCCATCAACCAGGACCGAGCCGGAGGTCGGCTCGGTCAGGCGAATGATCAGCCTCAAGAGAGTGCTTTTACCGCAACCGGACGGCCCGATGATCGCCACGGAAGAGCCGTCCTCGATAAGCAGGTCGCACTTTTCAATGACCTTTATTTTATCAAAATATTTGGTCAGCTTGTTGAATTTGATCATCTAAATAATAACATCGACAAAAAGTAATTCACGATAAAGAGGCTGATCAGCGTTATCACGACCGACGAAGTGGTCGCCTCGCCTACCCCCTTGGCTCCGCCCTTGGTATTCAGTCCCCGGTAGCAAGCAACGATCGAAATGATCATGCCAAAAACGGCTGTTTTCGCCAATCCCCCGTAAAGATCCGACAATTTGGAGAGCGAGCGGGCCGTTTCCATATATTCGACCGGGTTGATCCGGCCGACGAAGATCGAGACAAAGTAACCGCCGATAAAAGCGGTAATGATCGTCAGAATGGTCAGCAGCGGGAGCATCAGGGTGGTCGCCAGGAACCGCGGGATGATCAGGTAGCGGATCGGGCTTACCCCCAGCGCTTCCATCGCGTCGATCTGTTCCGTCACCTTCATCGTCCCGATCTCCGCGGTAATAGAAGCGGCCACGCGGGCCGCGACCACTATCCCGGTAATCGCCGGGCCAAGTTCCCGGGAGATCGCGACCCCCATCAGCCCGCCCACGAATTTCCCGGCGCCGAACTTGGAAAATTCTGCCGCTATTTGCATGGCAAAGACCATGCCGACAAAGGCCGAAGTGGTCAGCGCCAGGGGAAGAGAATCGAAACCGACCTTGACCATCTGTTCGAGCGTCAGCTTGAGGTTGACCTTGCCCCGAAAGATATCTCGAACAACTTTTCCGGCCAAACTGGAGATCTCGCCCACTATCTCCAGGATATGAAGCGTTCTATTGCCGATATTTTCAGTGACTTTTCTGTATGGCATCTTTATACAACCTCAAACATCCAACTTCAAACCTCAAAACAAATATCAATATCCAAATTCCAATAACCAATTACGCATTACACGTTACGCATTACGAGTTACGTAATACAGCAGCCGGAACGTAGTCGACAAGGTCGGAAGCGATCAAGCTGACCTCGCCTTTCTCTTTAGCCGCCAGGTCGCCCGCCAGCCCGTGCAGATAGACGCCGATCTGGGCGGCCTCATAAGCGGACGGGACTTGTCCGAGCAAACCGGCGATCAGCCCGGTTAGAACGTCACCCGAGCCGGCCGTCCCCATACCGGGATTGCCAGTGTTGTTCAAGTAAACCTTCCCCTGCGGGTTAGCCACGACCGTTTTATCTCCCTTGAGTACCACGATCGCGTTGAACTTGGCTGCTGCCAATTTAGCCGCAGCCGGGCGGTCAGCCTGGATCGAAGCAACGCTTTGTCCAAGGAGACGGGACATTTCGCCTGGGTGGGGGGTCAATATATTCTTGTCCTTGTTCTTGTCCTTGGGCAAAAGTTGGGGGTGCTTGGCAATAACGTTCAAGGCATCAGCGTCAATAACAACTAACGACTGACGACCTGCCTTGCCGGCAGGCAGGCTAACGACTAACGACAAAAGTTTTTTGGTTTGCTCCGATGTTCCCAAACCTGGACCGATAGCGACAACATCAACTTTTATTTCTGTGATCTGTTTATGCTGGATGACAATGATTTCCGGCGTGATGGTGTTGGCTAAGTTGACCAGATCGTCCGGCACGGCCCAATAGACGACTCCTGCGCCGGCCCGCAAAGCGGCGCGCGCGGCCAAAACTCCCGCGCCCAGCATCCCTTTTGAACCGGCCACGATCAGGACGCGGCCGTAATCACCCTTGTGGGTCCCCGGGTGTCTTTTAGGCAGGACTTTTTTTATTTCACTCTTCAACATATACGGTAGCGACCGCGTAATCGCGGCTGTGCGACAGGCTGACTTGAGCTTTGTCGGCCAGCATCCCTTTAAAGGAGATCAACGGTTTCCCCTGAACATTATTGACGATCTCGATGTCCTGCCAGCTGACCCCGCTGTTCCGCCGGCCAAACCCGGTGATCCCTGTCCCCAGCGCTTTGGAATAAGCTTCTTTAGCGGCAAAACGGACCGCCAGTTCCGGGATCCGGTAGGCTTTACTGCGCCAGCAATAGCTGATCTCCCGGGCGGTAAAGACCCGCGCCAGGAATTTTTCGCCGTAAGTCTCGACCGCCGACCTGATCCGGTCGATCTCGATAATATCTATGCCGATCCCTTTGATCATAATAGCTGGTACATATTATAGCATAATCAATTATAACCATTTTCCCAGTCCAAGAGATCATCGATCCTGTCCTTTATCGGCCCTAAATTGGACAGCATGACCGCCGTATTTGCTCGGCTAATCGCCTGATTGGGATAAAAGTTGATCAGCACATATTTTAACATTCCGGTTTGTTTGGCCGCTGTTATCTCCCGAACCGCCCAATGCCCGACCGGAGCATCTGGATAAGGTTTGTTTTTTACCTGAGGCAATTCCTGCCGGGTAAACCTAAGCAACATGACGACGCTTTCTGCGCGGCTGGTGGGCCGCTTCGGCCGAAAAGTCCTGTCCGGATAGCCGGTGATAATTTTCCGCTGATAACCGGCTTTTATATACGGGGCGGCCTGATCAGTTGGTTTTATATCGATAAAAGGCAGTTCCGACGACCCGGCTGCAGGTATTTTGCCGAGCGACAGCAATTTAATTAAATAGTCAGCCCGTCTGATATCTAAGCCGGGCTTAAAAGTGCCGTCAGCAAAACCGCTCATTATTCCCAGTGTTGCTACCAGCGCGATCCGCATTTTGGCCGGGTGGCCCGGCACGACATCGCTAAAGTCCTTAAGCGACAAAACCCTGATCCTTTGCCTGCCGACCAGTCTGCCTTTTGCGTTATAGCCGTTAATGGAAAAAGAATTTTTCCCCGGTTTCAGCAGCAGGCTGACTTTATATTTTTTACCCGACAAAACAATCTTGATATTATTAATTTGCACCCTGGTTACTTCCGGGTTGATAACCTGCCCCTCAAAAGTAACGATGGAATTATAGACAATAGTTTTATCCATCGGTCTGGTTGAAAAAGAAGGCTTTTTAAATTTCCGGGTCTCTTTCTTCTCGACTTCTGCCGGCGTAACTTCCTCCATTTTTGCCGCTTTAATTGCTTCGGGTCTAATTGCTGTTGGTTTAGCTTCAACCGGCCTTATTGCTTCAGCTTTAATTGTTTCCGGCCCAATTTCTACCGGCTTAATTACTTCGGGCGTTATTATTTTAGGTTTAACTTCTTCGGTCCTGACTGCCGCCGGTTTCATTGCCTCCGGCAGATAAAATTGACGGAAAGTTTCCTTTTCCCAATCCAGAATGTCGGCCAGCAGCAAAGAGAACGGAGCGATCCCGGCCAGCATTGCGGCTGCTTCCGAACGGGTCAATTTTTTATCCGGCTCAAATAAATCCCCTTTCAAATAGCCCAGCAGTCCGGCTTCGTCCGCGGACGCCACCGCCCGATAAGCCCAGCTGCGGCCGGGCACGTCGGTGAAACGCAAACTTTCTCCTTTGGCCGCTGGTAAGCCGCCGAATCTGGACAGCATGGCCACTCCCTCCGCGCGGCTGATCAAGCCATTCGGCTTGAACCTGCCATCCGGATAACCTTTGACGATACCCAGATCAACCGCCTGTGCGATAGACCGCGCCGCCCAGTGCCCGGCCGCTACATCCTTGAAAGGAAATTTAAGTTCGTTGCCGGCGGTTAAAGACCTCGTTTTGATCAACAGCAAGCACATCTCCGCACGGCTGATGTTCCCTTCCGGCTGGAAAGTCCCGTCGGGATAACCGGTGACGATGTTTTCCATCGCCAGTGCGCCGATCGGAATGCCTGACCAGTAATCCGGCGGAACATCTTTGAAATCCTTGAGCCGCAGGAGCCTGATCCTCTGGCTGTCGAAAAGCTTTTTTCTGCCGTCATACCCATCAATCCGATAAAAATTCTTACCCATAATCAGCGGGAATTCAATTTTAAACTGATCGTTTATCAGTGCCGCTTCGAGACCGTTCACCTTTACCGACTTAATTTCCCTGTTAAGCACCCGGCCTTCGATCGTGACCAGCTCCCCATACATAATGCTCTTGTCGGCAGGTGAAAGCTTAAATGAAGCCGTTTTCACGGGTGGCCCCGGCTTAGTTTTTTTTCTGGCCGCGCCGTAGGTGATGGAAAAATAATTGGTGGTGTTTTCCGACAGCTGCGAGTATTGATGATAGGCGTAATCAAAGCGAAATTCGCCAAAATAAAGACCCACTCCGGCGGTCAAATTGTTCGAAGCTTCCAACTGGCTGCCGGTGCCGGTTCCCACCGTTTCCTGGTCAATCCCAACCCTTAAATCGATGACCGGCAATGGCGACCACTCAAGGCCCGTGTGCGTCAGCGCAGGCAGAGACGGCCGGAGAGGGGAAATATCTTCATCCAGATTAAAGGACAACTCGTTGTTCCCTATTTTACGGAAGCCGTCTTCGCCCAGGAGTTTTAAGCTCAAGCCTACTTTTAAGATCGAGGGAAAGGTTTCTTCGTTGCCGTTATCGTACCTAATTTTGCCGCCCCAGGCAGCGGGCAAAGCGTTCTGGACGACCAGTCCGGTACTGACCGAAGCGCTCGGCTTAAAATTGAGGCCAAAGTCCAATTCATTGCCCTTCGCCCGGCCGCCGACTATTCCCGGGCCGGAAAGATCGACCATAAAGAATTTATAGCTGGCGCCCAGCGACAATTTTTCCAGCAGCCCCCCCAAACCGGCCGACCAGGAAAGCAAATAGACCCGGTTGTTGAAGCCATACGTCGAACCTTCGGTAGTTGAGGGAATGAGCCTGGTGCCGTCGAGGACTTCGGTCGTTGAGGTAAAACCCAGGAAG
This sequence comes from Candidatus Margulisiibacteriota bacterium, assembly GCA_041658645.1. NCBI lineage: Bacteria > Bacillati > Candidatus Margulisiibacteriota > Candidatus Margulisiibacteriota bacterium. Next base: position 170,585 of record JBAZZV010000004.1, on the reverse strand, counting down.
CTGATGTTGCTGCCCGCCAGACCCAAACCGATATTCCCGAACTTTGTCGGCGCAGCTGCCGCCAGGTTCATATAATCAAATTCGTTGATGAAGCGGCCGGACATGGTGGTCGCCTGAAAATTCTTGATCGAGGACAACGAAGCCGGGGTGATGAACATGCCGGACACGTCATCCGACAAACCGATAAAACTTTTCCCCATACCGAGAATGCGGGCCCCGACCCCGATGCGCGACGGGTCGGTGGCCACCCTGGTTTGGGCCGAGGCGGCGCAGCTAAACGCCGTGACAAAAATAATAAGTAATAATGCGCGTTTTAAAGGCAAGGCCATGTTTATTGATTGAACACGACAAGATGGCCGGAGCCGATCACTTTGCCCTCCGCCACTATCTTATAAACATAGATGCCGTTGGCGAGTTGGGTGCCGCTTATATCCGAAACGCCGTTGAATTTTATTTCGTTATAACCGGCCCTGGCGCCGTTGGCTCCGGCCGTGAACCGGCGCGTCCAGACCGATTCACCGCCCGGCCCGACCATCAAAAACATCGTGTTCACATCCTTGGTCAGATTAAAAGCCATTGACATTGTTTGATCCTTGGCCGGCGAAAAGACCGGAGTCGAGACCGTGACATTCCCCAGCACCTTGGCCGCGCTCTCATAAGAGACCAGCAAGGTAAATGCCTTAACAACTTGATTGCCGGCCATGTCTTTGGTCTCGATCCTCAAAGTGTGGGAGCCGTCCGCTAGCTCGGTCGTCGGTTTGATCTGCAGCTTTGTGCTGGTAACGGACGTAGCCGCCGTCGCTTTAGCCGACGAAACAATGTTCCCGTCAAGCCAGACCTTGATCGAAGAAGTATCCAGCGCCAGATTATCATTAAGCGTGATTTCAAAAGTCGGCTGTTTGCCGATATGATCGCCATCCTTGACTGCAACACCCTCGATATTGACCACGACTGTGGGCGCAGTCGTGTCGGCAACCGTAGTTGTTGTGGTAGTGGTAGTCGTGGTTGCTCCCGCAACAGTTGTCGTCGTTGTGGTGGCCGTTGTCGTAGTGGTAGTTGTAGTAGTGGTTGTGGTGGTTGCAGTAACAACAGTAAAGCTCCACGAACCGCTGTAATCGCCCCAGTTGCCCGCACCGTCTTTCGCCTTCACCTGCCATGTATGAGCGGCCAGCGACAGTGCCGTCGGCTGGACATAGCTTGTTACCGCCCCAAGGGTAGTCGCAGTCGTATCAACCTTGATCTCATAACTGATAACTCCGCTTAACGCGTCGGTCGCCGCACTCCAGCTGTAAGTTGGCGTCGTTTCGATTGTCGTGTCACCATTTGCCGGCGTAACTAAGACCGGCGCGCCCGGGCCCGTTGAATCCAGGGTGATACCGGCTGTCACCACTACACTTTCATTTGAAACATTGTCCCGCAATTTGTAGTAAACGGTTTTGCCGCCATCTCCGGCCGTCAGAGAATATCGCGTTGGATTAACATAGGCCAGCCAGCCGGAATCATTGGTCGAAAAGCCGGTGTTTTCCGCCAGGCGCATCTGCGCCGGCGAGCCGCTGGTCCCGGCGGCTTCGACCGTAATTATCGGCAAATTGGTATAACGCGTGCTTTCACTTGTTATGTCCTTTAATGTGATGCCCGTGATCCCCGGCCCGGTCAGGTCGACAGTCAAACCGAAAGTGGAAGAAAAGCCCCCCCAGTTGCCAGCTATGTCCTTCGCTCTCACCTTCCAGGTATGCGCGGCTTCGGTCAAAATAGGAGTAGTGTAACTCGTTGTCGCCCCTTGAGTTGCCGCTGTCGTGTCGATCGTAACTTCATAACTCCCTATGCCTGAACCGCTATCCGTTGCCGCTTCCCAGGTCAGGGTCGGCGTAGGTGTCGCGACAGAAGCGCCATTGGCCGGGGTTACAAGTGTCGGCGCACTCGGCGCGGTCGCATCGACCGTCACCGTCCAGGTGGACGAAAAGGCGCCCCAGTTGCCGGCTACGTCCTTCGCTCTCACCTTCCAGGTATGGGCGGCTTCCGACAGCGCCGTCCCGGGCGTATAAGTCGTTGTCACTCCCTGGGTCGCCACCGTCGTATCGATCGTTATTTCGTAACTGCCAACACCTGAACCGCTGTCCGTCGCCGCCTGCCAGGTAAAAGTCGGCGTAGTGCTTGTAGCGTAACTGTTATTCGCCGGGGTCGACAGTGTCGGAGCGCTCGGCGCGGTTACATCGACCGTCACGATCCAGGTGGACGAAAATGCGCCCCAATTGCCAACCGCATCTTTGGCTCTCACCTTCCAGGCATGAGCGCCTTCCGAAAGTACCGTCCCGGGCGTGTAAGTCGTTGTCGCCCCCTGCGTCGTCACCGTCGAATCGATCGTTATTTCATAGCTGCCCACTCCCGAGCCGCTATCAGTCGCCGCCTGCCAGGTAAAAGTTGGCGTGGGGCTTGTAGCATAACTGTTATTCGCCGGGGTTGACAGCGTCGGCGCGCTCGGCGCCGTTGAGTCGATCGTGAAATTCGCCGCGCTTTCTCCTGTTCCTGTACTATGGGCAGCCGAATTGTCCTGGGCCGTGACCCTGACCCTGACGATCGACGAGTCCAAACTCGGCACCGGATTCCAGGGGTAGGCCGCATTGGTAGCGACGCCGGTCGCGATCGTGTTCGGATAAGTTGCCCCGCTATCGGTCGAATAATAAATATTAACGGAGTTTGCCTTAATGCCGCTCGAATCAGAAAGGGTCCAGGTTATATTTTGAGACGATCCACCTTGCCACTTTTCCCCGCCGACCGGTGAGGTAACTTCGACTGCCGGCCCGGTAAAATCGGTTTGGTAATAAGAGTAAGCTCCCATGTCGGCGCGGCTGCCGTCGGGATCGAGCGGAGACGTTGGATCTCCGGCATCGATGCAGGGAGAGCTGCCTTGAAGATGAAAATCATTATTTGTCGGGTCAACGAACACGGCATCCGCCGAGATGGTCCCAACCCCCGAAATTGTCGCCGGCGACCAACTGGTCTCATTATTCCAGACATCGTCGTATAATGACGTAATGGTGCCGCCAACCCGCTTGATGCCGTAACTGCCGGCATCGGGAGCCCCGCCGGTCGGTTTGTTTATTATTATATTATTTTCACTCGTGGCCGTGCCGCCGACAATTCGTATACCAATAACATTTTTGACGATCGTGTTCTTCTTGATGATCGGATTGCCGCTGACCATATAGATGCCGCCGTAACCGGTGTTCAAATAGCCCCGCACTTCGTTCGAGGTTATTGTCCCGCTCCCGTAAGCTTGGACACCTGCGGCGGCATTGGTATTGCTGCTGTAACCGATCAATTTATTGGTCTTAATATCAAAATTACTGCAGGTGTTGGCCATGCCAATACCAACATCAGCCGTTATCGTATTGCCTTCGATCGTGACGTAAGAACTGCTGTTGCCGACTAAGTAAATGCCGTTCGAATAAACGCCGGCGTATGAATTCGTTATCGTATTGTTCCTGAAGATCAAATAATCGGCCCCGCCGACCGCGTAGATCGGATAGTACCACCCGCCGTAGGTGATCGTGTTCCCCTGGACCAGACAGTTGTCGGGGCCGTCCGACAGTTGGTAGACCGATCCGTTTATATAAATCGCGGAGCCGTTGGTTTTGGTCAGAGTGCTGTTCAAGACCTGACAATAAGGCCCAAGTATGCTTACATCATAATAATCCCCGCTCGCAGTGTTATTGATCGCGATGCCGTCCAGCGTCGCGCCCGTCCCCAGCATGACCGTCGTCACAGCCGCGGCCGCCGAATCGATCGTCACTACCTCCGTCAGGTACCGCCTCAATCCCTTGCTTACTTCCAAAGTCAACGGGAAGGTCTCTCCTGCCGCCGCGTTGTACGTCCCGCCCCTCACGTACACCGTCCCTTCGGTCGAGCCCAGCGCTTTGAAGATCGTCTTCCAGGGACTGCCCAGACTGCCGTCGCCGGTCGAATCATTCCCGCTGTTGCTGACGTAGGATGCGGCGACTATCCCCGAACTGGCCGCGGCGCCACCGTAGGCGCCCCGGTTACCCCCGTCGGCCGGATCGGCGCTGTTCAAACACGGCGAGTCGGTGCAAAGTAAATAATTGTTCGCGTCCGGGTTGACAAAGCGCGGGCAGGCCGTCGCGTCGTTCGTCCGCCCGTTGATCGTGCCGGTAGAAACAATATAATAAGCCATTTCAACATTGTACAACTGGTTGTACGAACTGTTGGTCATGCCGGACGCGGCATTAAGAATACCGACGCTGTTATCATAATATTTCCCCGGCCTTGTCCGGCCGGCGATGATATTATTCTTGACCGTCGCCACCCCGTTGGAAACGTTGCGGACCCCTACCGCGTTATTGACGATCGTGTTCTTGCTGATCGTGATCGGCCCGCCGCCGGTAAAATGGATGCCCCCGTAACCGGTGTTCAGATAGCCCCGCACTTCGTTCGAAATGATTGTCCCGGTCCCATTAACTTGGATACCCGTGGCGGCATTGGTATTGCTGCTGTAACCGATCAATTTATTAGTCTTAATATCAAAATTACTGCAGGTGTAGGCCATGCCAATACCGACATCAGCCATTATCGTATTGCTCTCGATCGTGGTATAAGAATTGCTGTTACCGGCCAAGTAAATGCCGTTCGAATAAACGCCGGCGTATGAGTTTGTTATCGTATTGTTCTTGAAGATCAAATAATCAGCCCCGCCGGCCGCATAGATCGGATAGTACCACCCGCCGTAGGTGATCGTGTTCCCCTGCACCAGGCAGTTGTCGGAGCCGTCCGACAGTTGGGAGGCCGATCCGTTTATATAAATCGCGGAGCCGTTGGTTTTGGTCAGAGTGCTGTTCAAGACCTGACAATAAGGCCCGAGTATGCTTACATCATAATAATCCCCGCTCGCAGTGTTATTGATCGCGATGCCGTCCAGCGTCGCGCCCGTCCCCAGCATGACTGTCGAGACAGTCGCGGCCGCCGAATCGATCGTCGCCGCCTCCGTCAGGTACTGCTTCAAGCCCTGGCTCACTTCCAAAGTCAACGGAAAGGTCTCGCCCGCCGCCGCGTTATACGTCCCGCCCCTCACGTACACCGTCCCTTCGGTCGAGCCCAGCGCCTTGGCGATCGTCTTCCAGGGACTGCCCAGACTGCCGTCCCCGGTCGAATCATTCCCGCTGTTGCTGACGTAGGAGACGGCGACTATCCCCGAACTGGCCGCGGCGCCACCGTAGGCGCCCCGGTTACCCCCGTCGGCCGGATCGGCGCTGTTCAAACACGGCGAGTCGGTGCAAAGTAAATAATTGTTCGCGTCCGGGTTGGCAAAGCGCGGGCAGGCCGTCGCATCATTCGTCCGCCCGTTGATCGTCCCATAAGCCACGTAATAACCCGTTTCGACATTGAATAATTGGTTGTACGAGCTGTTGATCGAACCGTTTGAAGTGTTATTGTAAAGGCCGACGCTGTTATCATAATATTTCCCCGGTCTTGTCCGGCCGGCGATGATATTATTCTTGACCGTTACCGCCCCGCTAGAAACATTACGGATACCGACAGCGTTATCGACGATCGTATTCTTGCTGATCGTGACCGGATCATTACCGCCGGTGATATAGATGCTGCCGACACCTGTGTTCAGATAGCCCCGCACCTCGTTCGAGGTTATTGCCCCGTTCCCCCTGGTTATTATACCAGCGTAAGCATTGGTATTATTGCTGTAGCCGATCAATTTATTGGTCTTAATATCAAAGCCGGTACAGGTACCAGACATGTAAATACCGTTGTCAGCCGTTATCGTATTGCCTTCGATCGTGGCATATGAAATTCCTATCAGGTAAATACCGGTCGCAGAACTATTGCCATATGAATTAGTTATAGTATTGTTCCTGAAGATCAAATAATCAGCTCCGCTGGCCGCATAAATCGGATAGTAAACATTACTACCGCAATTATTGATGGCATTACCCTGGACCAGACAGTAATCGGCACCGCTGGTTAAATAGAGGGAACTGGCTCCTCCCGAAACGATACTGGTCAATAATTGGACGTTGGCACCCGTCACATTCACCGCGTAGTTGTTAGTCGAGGTTTTCTTGATCGTCAGGCCCTCTAGTGTGGTATTTGCCCCGACGTTGAGCATATTATTATCTGAACTACCAGCATCGATCGTCGCCAGGTTCGAGGCACTTGAGGTTATTGTGCGGTTGGCTACAGTTATCGGAAAAACTTCACCGAGCGCCGCATTATACGTCCCGGCCGCCGCGTGAATGGTGTCGCCGACCGCCGACATGGTCGCCGCATAGGTCAGGTTTTTCCAGGCCGTGCCGGCGGTCAAGCCGTCATTAGAATTTGAACCGGCGGGGTCGACATAATAATCGGCAGCTGCATAGGCCGGTCCAAAAAGAGAAAAGATCAAAAGCCCAAAAATTATTATGCTTCTCATAAAGAAATCTTTGCCCACGACCTAAGAAAACGGCCGGTAACTAATAAACCGGCGTAACCCAATCGGCGTATTTGGGATTATCGCCGCGCGCCGCGGCAAAATAAATTTTCTGTAATTTCCGCGTGATCGAACCGGGCTTACCGTCGCCGATCTTTTTGCCGTCGACATCAACGATCGGCGAGATCTGGGCGCCGGTGCCGCAGAAAAAGAGCTCATCGGCCGTGTACAGTTCAGCCTGCTTCACCTGCCGTTCTACCGTCTTGATTCCCAGCTCCTTGGCCGCCAGGGTCATGACACAAACCCGAGTAATGCCGGGGAGGATCGTTTCCGAAAGCGGCGGGGTAACCAGTTGTCCATTCTTAACCATAAATAGGTTTTCGCCCGACCCCTCGGCCACGGTCTTTTCGTGCGACAGGAGGATCGCTTCGTCAAAACCCTTTTCCAGCGCTTCCGCCTTGGCCAGCGAAGAATTAAAGTAACTGCCGGTGATCTTGGCCCCCTGCGGCGCCGACTTTTCGGAGATCCGCCACCAGGAGGAAACGCAGACCCTGATCCCCTTGGTTATGTCGAGATAAGCGCCGAAGGGCGAAACAAAGAGGCAGAAATCCTCTTCTACGCCGATCAGCCCCAGACCGATCTTTTCCTGTGATTTATAATAGATCGGGCGGAGATAAATGTCCTCGCGATAGTCGTTTTTTCTCGCCAGTTCGACGGTGATGTTTTCCAGTTCCGAGAGGGAGTATTTAAGCGTGCTTTTCAGCGCCAGTTTCGTCGATCGTTCCAGCCGCTCATAATGCTCCCGCAGCTTGACGATATACATCTGGCTCTTTTCGGCGTTCCAGTAGCCGCGGATCCCTTCGAAGACGCCGGTCCCGTAGTTAAAAGCGTGGGTCATGATACCGATCTTGGCTTCGCTAAACGGGACTATTTTATCTTTAAAAAACGCGTATTTCATTGCCGGGACCCTCCGCTCCGCTACATTGATTCCGGGGCCGTTATTCCCAGTAATTCTAACACATTCCGGAGGGTGATTCGAGAAGCATTTACCAGCACTATTCTCGACGGATCACCCAGCACGCGGCACTGCTCGTAAAAGTGGTGAAAAACGATCGCCAGCTCCTTGCCATATTCGGTGATCCGGTGCGGCTGGCGCAGTCGCGCGGCCAGGCTAACCATCTCTGGCCAGGTTAACAGCTTAAGCATTAGTTCTCGCTCAGCCGGATGCTTCAATGCGGATAGATCAATCCTCACCCCCTCTCCGACTATCGTCGGAGTTTCCCCCTCTCCATCTTTGATGGAGAGGGGGACGGAAGGGGGTGAGGCGGATTTCTTCAGGATACTGCAAATCCTCGCGTGCGCGTACTGGACGTAGTAGACCGGATTATCGTTCGATTTTTTCTTGGCCAGTTCTAGGTCAAAATCAAGATGGGAGTTAACGTCGGTCGCCGCGAAGAAGAACCGGGTCGCGTCCGAGCCGACCTCATCGAGCACTTCCTGGAGGGTGACCATTTCGCCGGTCCGCTTCGACATCCTGACCGGCTCCTCCCCCCGGTAGAGCGTGACCAGCTGGCCGATGATAATATCGAAGTTCTCGACCGGCAGGCCAAGCGCCTGGAGCGCCGCCTTCAACCGTTTGACGTAACCGTGGTGGTCGGCTCCCCAGATGTTGATCAGCCGGTGGAAACCGCGCTGGAACTTATCGAGATGATAAGCGATGTCGGCGGCAAAATAGGTCGACAGTCCGTCTTCCTTGATCAGGACCCGGTTCTTGTCGTCCCCCATCTCCTGCGATTTAAACCAGACCGCCCCACCCTCGATGACCGTCTTCCCCATCACCTCTAACTGTTTGACCGCTCCGCGGACCTTGCCAGCATCATGTAATGTATTTTCAAAAAAGAAATTATCAAAACTTACCCCGACCTGGGCCAGCGCCTGCTTCTGCCCGGCCAGGATCGAAGCCAGGGCTTCTGCCTTGGTCTCCCCCTCGACGTCTTTGATATAAACTCCGCCATAGCCCCCCTCCGGAACAGGCTGGCCGGCCCGGGCCGCCTGGACGGAGAGCCAGAGTTTCTCGACCTGATTGCCGACATTATTGACGTAGAATTCGGTACTGACCGCCCAGCCATCGGCCCGCAGGAGCCGGGCGATCACGTCGCCGACCACCGCCCAGCGGCCGTGGCCGACGTGGAGGGGTCCTGTTGGGTTGGCTGAAACAAACTCGAGCAAAACAGTCATCGGTCGTCCGTCGTCAATCGTCAGTCGCTTTCCCATCCCATAGTTATGGTCCTGTTCAATAATCTGGCAAAGATTTTGTTGCAGGTAAGCGTCTTTGAGGAAAATATTGATAAAGCCGGGTTTGACTATATCAAGTTTGGCGATGAGCTGGCCGGCATCCAATTCCTTGATCTTGGCCGACAGCTCGGCAGCCAGCTCCAGAGGATTGCGGGAAAACTTCTTCGCGCCGATGATCGCCGCGTTGACGGCATAATCGCCGTACTCCTTGCGCGGGGAGCTCTCGACCTTAAAGGGGAGCGGCTCTGGTACGCCGAGGGCTGCCAGCGCCGCCCGAACAAGTTGCGCCAGTCGCTGTTGAGCCATAACAAAAAGAGTTAGTTGTCCTTCTTCGTTAAATCGCCCTTGATCTCCTGGAACTTCTCTTTACCTTTGGCCAGGGCGCCCTGCAGTTTTTCACGGGTCTCTTCACCTTTGGTCGGGGCGAACAACAACCCGGCAACCAAACCGAGCAAACCACCGAAAGTCAGGGTCTTTAACCAACCGCTCATTTTTCCCATTTCATTTCCTCCCTTATTTTTTGAACAGGACTTCGAAAGACTTCTTTAGCCCGGCGGCAAAAGCGGCCAGGGAAGAATCGTTCATTTTCCGCTTAGCCGAACCCAGCCCACCGACGACCATCGTCACGATATCAAAGAGCGAAGCGACCATCCGGACTTTGCTGCTGATCTCGCTCGAGGTCTTCCGAACATCGACCAGGATAATGACCAGCTGCACGGCCCCCACGGTCAAGGCCAGTACCAACAGGATCAGGCAGAAGAACAGGATATTGATCAGATACAACTGCATATTAAACTCCCTCCCCTTCCGTCATCTCGTCTTCTTGCAAGGCCCGGTCGACTTCCGCCTGGCCGGCCGTCAGTGCTTCCGAGAATTTATCGACCAGCCCTTCCAGGCCGGCCTCTTCCAGTTTCGCCTTCAGGAACGCCCGGCTCTTCTCGCCGGCCGCCGGGGCGAACAAGACCCCCACCGCCAGCCCAAGCAAACCGCCGACCAGCATCCCTTCCAGCAGACCTGATCGCTCTTCCGCCATGTTACTTCGCCCTCGGGTAGGAGCCGAGCAGCCGGAGGAAAGAGGCCTTGCGCTTGATCTCGCGCAGGGCGTCGGCAATGACCTTGTCCTCGCGGTGCCCCTGCATATCGACAAAGAAATAGTAGTCACCTAACGCCCGTTTTGACGGGCGCGATTCGATCTTGGTCAGGTTGATGTCACGGATGGCAAATTCGCTCAAAACATCATGCAGACCGCCCGGCCGGTCCGCGGCAATGGAAAATACTATTGAGGTCTTATCCCGGCCGGTCCGCGGATGGTCTTTTTTGGCCAGGACGATAAAACGGGTCTGATTATCATGGGCATTGATCTTTCTGGCCACCACGCTCAAGCCGTAAAGCCTCGCCGAGGCCGCGGTCCCGATCGCCGCGAAGACACTCCCCTTGACCTTGCCATGCGAGATGACCCTCTCCCCCAGAGAAAAAGCGACCTGTTTAACGGCATCAGCCGTGCTGTAGGAGAGATGGAGTTTAGCGTGGGGAAGCTGGCGGCGGATAAAATCTTTGCATTGGTCAAGAGCGGGCGGGTTAGAGATCACATCGGTGACCTGGTTCAGCTTGACTCCCTTCTGGGCGATCAGGTAATGGTAGACCGGCAGGACCAATTCCTGTCTGATGACCAGCGAGACCTCTTTGGCCAGCATATCGGTCACAGCGGAGATAGTCCCTTCTATCGAGTTCTCGATCGGGGCAACGGCTTCAACTACCTTGCCGTGCTGCGCGGCCAGCAACAGGCTGTGGATAGTACTAAAAGGAAAGAGTTCGGTCTTCCCCTCTAAGCGGCGGAGATAGACCTTCCCCGCTTCTTCGGAAAAAGTCCCTTCAGGACCGAGATAACCTACTCTCATATTTCACAACCTCCATGTCCGAAGCTTTGAGCATTTCTTGGGCCAACTCGTCGGGATAACCGCCGGCATAGACGACCCGTACGATCCCGGCGTTGATCATCATTTTAACACAGATGACGCACGGCTGATAGTTGCAATAGAGAGTCCCCCCCTCGATCTTGACGCCGTGCCAGGCGGCCTGGATGATCGCGTTCTGTTCGGCGTGCAGGCCGCGGCAGAGCTCGTGCCGCTGGCCGGAAGGGACGTTCATCTGCTTGCGGATGCAGGTCTCATCCGTGCAATGGTCAAAACCTTTGGGGGCGCCGTTATAACCGGAAGAGAGTATCCGGTGGTCCTTAACAATGATCGCGCCGACCTGCCGCTTAACGCAGGTCGCCCGCTCGGCCACGTCAGCCGTGATCTTGAGGAAATAGTCGTCCCAACTTGGTCTTTTCATGCTGCTCCTAAATGGCGGCCTTTATTCACCTTGCAACGATCGGTTCCGAAATGTAGCGGCGACCTTCAGGTCGCCATCCAAATGGCGGTCTAAAGACCGCCGCTACTTTTTTTACCCCTCTCCCTCTGGGAGAGGGGGCACAAGCTCAACTCGTCTAGGGTGAGGGCTGCGAATACCCTACCGCCGTCACTTTTTTCTCCCAACAACAACCCGGACCGCCGCGGCGACCTCTTTCTCCGTTAAACCGTATTTGACCAGCAATTCGTCCGGCTGGCCGGACTCGCCAAAAGTATCGCGCAACCCAACCCGGGCCATCGGCACCAGCGCGTTCTCGACCAGGACCTCGGCCACCGCCCCGCCCAACCCGCCGATGATCGAATGTTCTTCGGCCGTGACGATCGCCCCGGTCTCTGCGGCGCATTTGATGATCAGGGGAACATCGAGCGGCTTGATCGTATGCATATTAACTACCCGGACATTGAGCCCTTCCTTGGCCAGGAGTTCGGCCGCTGACAGTGAAACCCCGACCATCAGGCCGCAGGCAACTATGGTCGCGTCCCGTCCTTCCCGCATGACGACCCCTCGTCCGATCTGATAATCATAATTCGGGTTGTCGTAGATGACTTTGGTCTTGGGCCGGCTCAAACGGATATACATCGGGCCGTTGAATTCAACCGCCGCCTTGATAACTTTCTCCGTCTCCACCCCATCCGCCGGGACCACAACTGTCATATTTGGCAAGGCGCGCATAATAGCGATATCTTCGTTCGCCTGGTGGGAAGCCCCGTCCTCACCGGTCGTAATGCCGGCGTGAGTGACCACGACTTTGACGTTCAATCGGGTGTAAGCGACCGACATCCTGATCTGGTCCCAGGCCCGGCCGGAAGCAAAGACAGCAAAGGTCGAAGCAAAGGCGATCTTACCGGCGGCAGCCAAGCCGGCGGCAGTGCCGATCATATCCTGCTCGGCGATCCCCATATTGAAAAAGCGCTCCGGAAAAGCCTTGGCAAATCCGGCGGTCTTGGTCGAACATGAGAGGTCGGCATCAAGGACCACAATGTTCTGGTTGCTCTTCCCCAGTTCAACGAGGACTTGGCCATAGACATCACGGGTTGCGAGCATTTTAGGTTCGTTCATATTTCAAATTCTTTAATCTGGCAGATCTCACAGATCGCTTTTTTCTCTTCGTCCTTCGTCGGCGCTTTGCCGTGATAATCGAGCGGCTTCGCTTCCATAAAGCTGACCCCTTTTCCCTTAACCGTGTCGGCAACGATCATCGTTGGTTTACCTTTGGCCTGTTCGGCCCGGGCCAGCGCTTCCAGGATCGATCCGAAATCATGGCCGTCGGCCGTCAAGACGTTCCAGCCGAAAGCGCGCCACTTGTCGGCCAGCGGCGCCAGATTTTTGATATCCTCGATCCGCCCGTCGATCTGGTATTTATTGTGGTCAATGATCGCCGTCAGATTGTCCAGCTTGTAATGGGCCGAGGTCATGGCCGCTTCCCAGACCTGTCCTTCCTGGCATTCGCCGTCGCCCATCAGGCAATAAACGCGGCCAGCTTTTTTATCGAGGCGCCCGGCCAGCGCCATCCCGTTGGCCGCCGATAAACCCTGGCCCAGCGAACCGGTCGACATCTCGATCCCCGGCAAGGAAAGCATGTCAACGTGCCCCTGCAGGGAACTGCCGATCCGGCGCAAGGTCTTGAGGTAATCGACCGGGAAATAACCGGCTTCGGCCAGCGCGGCATAGAGGACCGGCGCCGCGTGCCCCTTGCTCATGACAAAGCGGTCACGGTCGGCCCAGGCCGGCTCTTTGGGCCGATGTTTTAGCACGGAAAAATAGAGGGCGGCCACGATGTCAGCCGCCGACAACGAGCCGCCGGGATGGCCCGAAGCGGCCGCGCAGGTCATCTCAATGATGTGGCGGCGGAGTTTAACGGCTTGCGCCTGTAATTCTTTGATCTTTTCTTTAGTAACCATAATTTGATTTTACCATGATCTTTATCTCCGGCTCAAGCCGCCTTTTTACCGCTTTCTGAACTTTAGTCATGAGCTTGATAATATCGGCCGCTTTAGCCTCGCCTAAATTAACGATAAAGTTGGCGTGCTTGTTCGAGACCTGGGCGTCACCGACCCGCCACCCTTTACAGCCGGCCGCCTCGATCAATTGGCCGGCGAATTTACGCGGCGGGTTTTTAAAGACGCTGCCGGCATTGGGACTGCCGAGCGGCTGGCGATGAGCACGCAGTTTGAGATATTCCTGGACCTTCTTTTTCATGACCGGCCGCTTCCCCCGGCGGAGGCGCAAGACGACCTCGGTCACGATCAATTTACGGCGTTGCAGGACGCTGCGGCGATAAGAGAAATGGAGCGCTTTTTTGCTCAAGACCTTTTCCTGCCCGCGGGCGTCGAGGACTTTGACCCGCGAGATGACCGCGCCGATCGACTTTTGCCAAGCGCCGGCGTTCATCGCCACCGCCCCGCCGACCGAACCAGGTATGCCGGCCAGGAACTCGAGACCGGCCAGCCCTTTCCCGACGGCATAATGGACCAATTTGGGGAGCGGGACCCCGCTGCCGACGTAAAGATAACGCCCCTTGGCTTTCATCCCCACCAGCCCACCACCGAGCTTGACGACCAGGCCGCGGAACCCTCGGTCGAGCGCGAGGAGATTGGTACCCGCCCCCATGACCGCTACCGGCAGACGCCGCTCGCGGGCAAAATGGAGGGCCGCGCGAAGCTGCTCGGCATTTTCCGGGACGCAAAAATAATCGGCCGGGCCGCCGACCCGGAAGGAGGTATGTTTTTTCAGCGGTTCGTTCCTGATCAGTCTCACGGTTTCATCCTCAAGCGGGCCAGGATCTCTTTGCCGACCGTATGGATGTCGCCCGCCCCCAGGGTCATGATTATGTCGCCGGCGCGCAGTTCTTTGACCAGGTGCTCGGCGATCAATTCTTTCTTGGGGATATACTCGGTCCGCTCCGGGTCCAGCAACTCGACGATCGTCTTGCCGGAAACTCCCGGCATAGGCGCTTCGGAAGCGGCATAGACATCGGTGATGATCGTCCGGTCCGCGTCGCCGAAGGCACCGGCGAATTTATCGCGCAGGAGAAAGGTCCGGGTGTAACGGTGCGGCTGGAAGATACAGATGATCCGCCGTCCGGGCCAGCCGGAGCGGGCCGCGCTCAAAGTCGCCTTGATCTCGGTCGGATGATGAGCGTAATCGTCGATGACCAAGATCCCGTCCTGATCGCCGACGGTCGAGAAACGCCGCCGCGCCCCGACGAACGACTTCAAAGCATTGGCCACTACCCCTAATTCGAGGCCGTAATGTTGTGCCACGGCAAAGACCGCTAAACTGTTCAGGACATTCTGCCAGCCGGGGACCGAAAGGTTAACTTCCCCCGCCGGCTCCCCGCCCCGCAACAGCGTATAGGTCGAACAGAAATTCTCGTAGCTGATCTCGCCGGCACTGTAGTCCATCGCCGGGTCGAGCCCGTAAGTCAGGTAGTCCCTTTTGACCCGCTCCATCAAATGCTGGTTATTCTGATCGGTCCCGTCAATGACGATCAGACCGTCTTCCGCCGTCCGCTCGGCAAAACGCTCGAACGTGGCCAGCAACTCGTCCATGCTGCCAAAATGCTCCATGTGGTCGGCTTCGATGTTCGTGATCACTTCGACGGTCGGCTCGTAATAGAGGAACGAGCTGTCGGACTCGTCCGCTTCGACCACGATGATATTACCGTCGCCCAACTTGGCGTTGCCGTCGGCGTAATCCATGTCGCAACCGATCAGGTAGGTCGGGTTCATTTTGGCTGTTTCCAGCACCCGGGCGATCATCGCCGTGGTCGTCGTCTTGCCGTGCGTGCCGGCGACGGCGATCCGGTGCTCCGAACGTTCGAGTATCCAAGCAAGGACCTCCGCCCGGCGGGCCAGTTTGATCCCCTTGGCCAGCGCTTCCCGCAGCTCCGGGTTCTCCATATTGACCGCGGAAGAATAGACCAGGATATCGGCATCGCGCACCTGGGAAGCCTCGTGGCCGATGTAGACTTTGACCCCCAGGTCCTTAAGCCGCATCGTATTCGTCCCCTCTTTGCTGTCCGAGCCGCTGACCTTAAAGCCCATCTCGTGCAAAACGCGGGCAATGCCGGACATGCCGCAGCCCCCTACTCCGACCAGGTGAATATTCCTGTTCCGTTCGAGATCAAGACCCATTAAGTATCCTTTCCGCGATCAGTTTGGCCGCCTCCGGCCTCCCCAGGCGCCGCGCGGCCGCCGCCATGGCGGGTAATTCACTTTCCGCGTCGGCCAGGGCCGAGATAAAACTGGCGGGAGTAAGTTTTTCGTTCTTGACCACGAGCGCGGCTCCGGCTGACTCGACCGCAGCGGCATTCAATTCCTGATGATTATCCGCCGCATAGGGATACGGGACCAGGACCATCGGCAAGCCCCGCACGGTAAATTCGGCGATGGCCGAAGCACCGGCCCGGCTAATGACCAGGTCGGCCGCCGCCAGGAGATCCCCTACATTATACAGGTAAGCCAGGGGGTGGTAAAAGGGACGCTCCGGCAGCTCGCGCCCGCCAAAATCCCGCGGCCCAATGAGGTGAAAGAGCTCCCAACGCTCGCCATCGATCGAGGGTAAAGAATCGATGACCACCTGATTGATGCTCCTCGCCCCCTGGCTCCCACCCATCACCAGGAGAACTTTTTTCTGGCCAGTAAGGTGGAGGGCTTGACGGGCAGCAGCTCGCTCGGCCCGGATGATCTCCGGCCGGACAGGATTGCCGGCCACCGTTCCCCGCAAATATTGGAGCGACTCGGGGAAAGAGAGGAAGACCTCTTTGGCCAATCTCGCGCCAAAGCGGTTAGCCGCGCCAGGCAGGACGTTCTGCTCCTGGATGAAGAGCGGCACACCTAAGAGCTTAGCCGCCAGGACCACCGGCAGGCTGATCAAACCACCGGTCGACAATAAAGCTTGCGGCCGGAAAGAGCGGAGGATCATCAGCGCCTGGAAAAAAGCGACGGCCACCTGCGGCCGGACCAGCTTGATCGGCCAGCCGGCTTTCGTCACCAGCTCTTTTTCTAAACCCTTCAGACTGCCAATAAAGAGGACCTCAACTGCCGGGTCTTTTTCCCGCAGTGCCGCGGCTACCGCTACGCCGGGATAAATGTGCCCGCCGGTCCCGGCGGCGACAATGGCGACTCGCCGGACGCTCACGGTTGCCTCGAAACGTTCAGGACAACACCGACCGCAAAAAGGTTGATGATCGCCGCGGTCCCCCCGTAGCTGATAAAAGGCAACGGGATGCCGGTGGTCGGGACCAGGCCGAGGACGACCGAAATATTGAGCAAAGCCTGGACCGTCAGCCAGGAGACGATCCCGCCGACCAGCAAACGTTTAAAGAGGTCCTTGGTCTGGAGAGCGATCTGGAAACCGCGGTGGGCAAAAACAGCCAGAGCGATCAGGACGCTTAAACCCCCGATCAAGCCGAGCTCTTCGCAGAGAATGGCAAAGATAAAATCGGTGAATTGCTGCGGCAAGTAATAAAACTTTTGCCGCGAGGCGCCCAAGCCCAGGCCGAGCACCCCGCCGGACCCGACCGCCAAGAGCGACTGGATCACCTGGAAACCGGAACCGAGCGGGTCTTTCCACGGATCAAGATAGGAGGTCAAACGCCTTAGGCGATATGGGCTGGTGATGCTCAAGGCCAATACACCGATGATCCCGAGCAAGCCGATCGACCCGAGATGAAGATATGACGCCCCGGCCAGCAGGAGCAGGGCAAAGACGGTCGTCCCGATGGTCAAAGCGGTCCCCATATCAGGTTGCTTCATGATCAAGAGAGCGATCAGAGAAAAGATCAGCAGTGGGGGGAGGAAGCCGCGAGTAAAGCTTCCGATGTTAGTTTTATTTTCCGATAGCCATTTCGCCAGAAAAACGACCATGGCGAATTTGATCAATTCCGAAGGCTGGAAAGAGATGATCCCGAGGTCGATCCAGCGTGACGCCCCGAGCACTTTCCGGCTGACCCCCGGCACAAAAACAGCGACCAGCAAAGCGATTGCGATCAGCAGAATTTGCGGCGCTTTCGCTTTCAAATTATCCAAGTTCAGGTTCAAGCCGTAGAACATGGCCGCCAAGCCGAGGGTCAGGAAAAAAAGATGCCGCTTGATGAAATAAAAGGTATCACCATACTTCATCCCCATGACCGGACTGGCGGAGAGGATCATCGCCGTGCCGAGCGCCAGCAGGAAAAGAACGGCCAGTAAAAAGAGGTGATCTAGTCTTTTAGCTTTCGGCATAATTCCTTGAACACCCTACCCCTTTCCTCATAATTATTGAACATATCGAAACTGGCGCCGGCCGGCGAGAAGAGAACGATCTCCCCGGGCGAGGCGGCGCGATAAGCCAGTTTGACCGCTTCTTCCAGGGAGAACCCGGCCCGCACTACTTTGGTATAGCCCGCGCTGTTCAGAGCAGCCGCAAATCTTTCCGTAGCCTCCCCGACCAGCACGACCTCTTTGACGAACGCCTTGATCTGCGCGACCAGCGGGACCAGATCGGTCCCCTTGTCCCGGCCACCTAGGATCAGGACCATCTTCTTTTTCCCGGCAAAAGTCTCGATCGCCACCAGGGTCGAATCAGGGTTGGTCCCCTTGGAATCGTTATAAAAATCGACCCCGCGGCGGCTAACCGTAAACTCTATCCGATGTTCGACCCCGGGAAAGGTCCGCAATACTTCAGCCACGATCTCCTTGGAAACGCCGCACAAGTAAGCCGCCTGCGCGGCCGCCAGGGCGTTCTCCAGATTATGCCTCCCCGGCATCTTGATCTCGCTCGGCTTGATGGTGATGATTTCCCCAGTCTTGGCTTTTGAGAACCCCCGTACCTCACACCTCGCCCCTCGTACCATCTCAACTACCTCTGGGTCATCCTGATTATATACCAGATAATCGTCACCTGCCTGGTTCCGGAAGATCTTTTGTTTCTCCTTGATATACGAAGCCATCGTGTGATGGCGCTCGATATGGTCCAGCTGGATGTTCAGGATAACGCTGATCTTGGGATGGAAGGTTTCGCTTGATTCCAGTTGATAACTGCTGACCTCGGCCACGATATAATCAAGATCTGAATCGTCCAGATCGACCAGCGGTTGGCCGATATTACCGCCGACAAAGACCCTCTTCCCGGCTGCTTTCAGCATCTCGCCAATCAGCGTGGTCGTGGTCGTCTTGCCGTTGGTCCCGGTAATGGCGATGATCGGCCGGGTCAGGAAACGATAAGCCAGCTCAAGTTCGGAAATGATCGGCACCCCAATATCCCGGGCCTTAACCAGTACCGGCAGATCGAGATGGACACCAGGACTGACCACGATCAGCGAAGCACCGGTGACGCTCCGGGCGGTATGGCCACCGAGCTCGAGTTCAACCCCGAGCCGGCGAAGCTCATTCGTCACCTCGGGATCGAGCGACGGCTTGGCCTCGGTTGCCAGAACCCTGGCCCCCAGTGACGCTAACTTCCGCACCGCCGCCAGGCCGCTCTTCCCCAACCCAAAGACCGTTACCCTTTTCCCTTTTAGATCCATAACCCTATGATCGCTAAGATCACCCCAAACACCCAAAACCCAACCACGACCGTCGTCTCTTTTATCCCCATCAGCTCGAAATGATGATGGAGCGGGCTCATCTTAAAGACCCGCCGCTTAATAAGCTTGTACGAACCGACCTGGATGATGACCGATAACGCCTCGAGGACGAAGATCCCCCCGATCACCGCCAGCCGGAGCTCCCCGTGCATAATTACCGCTAACCCGGCCAGGGCCGCCCCCAGGGCGAGCGACCCAACATCACCCATAAAGACCCGGGCGTGCGGGAAATTGAAGTAAAGAAAAGCCGTCACCGCGCCGGAACAGACCAGGGCAAAAGTCACTGCTTGGGGTAAGTTCATTTGCCAGGCCAGTATCCCAAAAGCCAGGAAAGCGACGCTCGCTGTCCCGGCCAGCAGGCCGTTCAGGCCGTCAGTCAAGTTGGTCGCGTTCGCGGAACCGACCACTAGGAAGATCACCAACAACTGGTAGAGATAAGGATTGGCAAACCCATACCTCCCCAACCATCCACCCAGAGTAAGGTTCTGTCCCAATAAGGTCATGACCAGAGCAAAAACTGCCGCTACGACACCCTGGACTAATATCTTCTGCCAGAAGGTCAACCCGAGATTACGGCGGAAAAAAACCTTACAGGCATCATCGGCCAGGCCAATAACCGCAAAAGCCAAGGTCAGCAGGAAGAGAGCCAAATACTGCGGATAGAGCTCGAGGTCGATCAGCACCACGGTCATGGCCAGGATGACCAGGACAAAGCCGACCCCTCCCATGGTCAAGGTCCCGCTTTTAGCCTGATGGCTGGCTGGCCCCTCCGTCCGCACCGGCTGGCCAAGATGCCAGACCTGGAGCAACCAGATGACCGGGAAAGTGACCAGCAGGGAAATGACTGCCGCGGAGAAAAAAGTAAATATCGGGATGATCACCTGATAATTTTACAATAATTTGCGAGTTGAAGCAACGAAAACTCAGCGCCTTCACCCCTATCCCCCATCCCCTTCCCCCTTAATAAGGGGGAAGGGGAGAAGAGGGGTTAGGGGTAAAACAAAAGACTCCCCGCGTCGGGGAGCCTTTGTTAATTATCGGCCGATAATTTAGAGATAGAAGCGATAGCCGCCTTCCAGGACTAAACCGCCGGAAGAAGTGCTGAAGCTAATGCCGCCGACTGAGAACGTGTAATTGGCAATGGCATATTTAATCTGCCCAAAGACCGTGCCTGAACCGGCAAGCTGGTAATCCATCCCGCCGAATCCCTGGAAACCGATAGCCGAGGCATTGACCCCGCCGATCGACTGGTAGAGGAGCCCGCCGCCAGCATAGAAGTTACCAGGCGCCCCGGCGATCGGGGCAAAATGATAGACTCCATTACCGGCCACGGTGATGATCGAACCACCGGAAACCATGTAATATTCAACCTCACCCATCACGTCAACCGAGGGCATGACCGGGTAAGCTACTTCACAGCCGAGGAAGAAAGAATTCAAGCCGCCGGTGCCGAAACCGAGTTTAGGCGAAACAACCAGGCCGCCACTCTGGGCGACATGGCCGGTCGTGCCGTAATCCGCCGGGGTCGGGTTCTCTACCCGGACGGGGGCCGGCGTGGCGGTCTTGGTGGTGGCCGCCGGTTTCACGGTCTTTTTCACTGCCGCAAAGGACGCCGTCGTCAAAACCAACATCGCGATCAAACTAAATGTTAAAACTCTTTTCATTTTTCACCTCCCTTTTGTTCGATAAATATTAACACAGTCTCCAACGGTTAACAAGACAACAAAAAGCCCCTCGACTCTGGTTCGACTCGTCCGCCTGAGGCGGACTCGCTCACCATTCGCTCGGGGGGCTTTTTAAAACCAATTCGATAAATGCTAGAAATAGAGCCGTCCACCCGTGTAGATCAGCGCGGAGTTCGTCCCCACTCCCCAGGTGGTCGTGCCGGCAGCCGAAGTCAAGGTAAAGGCTGTCAGATCCGCAAAAATGGCCAGATGCGGAGCAAACATATATTCGGCTCCCAGCAGGAAACTGGCCGTGATCACTGACGTTCCGGCCGCTGATGTCAGGACCAGTGTCGGCGCCATATATGTTCTCAGCTCGTCGGAAATCGTGTTCAGCGGGATATCCGCTCTGCCGCCAACCGTAACATTGGTTGTTCCGGCCGCGGGAGAAGCGATCGTTCCGCCAACTTCCAGGCTCCAGCTGCCCATGCCAAAGCGCAGGGATGGAAATCCGACCAGCGAGTTAAGGCTGATAGCCGTCATCCCCATCGACGATGAAACAGCTTCCGCTGCCGGCGCTTTACTAGCCGGCGCTTTGCTAACCGGTGCCGCAAAAGAAACCGAAGCAACACAAATAATCAACGCAAAAATAAACGCGAACTTTTTCATTTATTCACCTCCTTGTCCCGAACTTATCGCAGGACTGTTATTTGCCCTTGAACAGGTTGTGCAGAAAATCGGCCGCCATGTCCTTGCAACCGAGGCCGAAAGCGATCGCCGCAGCCAGGCCAACGGCACCAATAACTACATCCATCCGCGGCAGGTCCGCTCTCACCCCGAGCTGGGCCAGGGCAACGATGAAGGTGACGGTAATGACAAGATAATAAACGACCCGGGCCAGGGTCCTGCCGCCGTCAATGCCTAAATTCAACATGATCAGTTTAATGCTCGCGGCAAAGAGCGCGGCGAAAAAGAGGCCAAAGCCCATGATCATAGTGGCAATGATGACCAGGCTGAAATAGGCCAAGAGACCGCGCAATGCCGGACCAATCATCAAGCCAAGCCATTTGGCTGTAGCGATAACCGTAATGAAAATGACCAACCAGTAGAGGGCGTTACCGCATAATTCCGAAAAGGAACGCCGGACCTCGCCTTTTTCCAGAAGAGAATTGAAACCAACCTGATTAAGCCAGCGGTCGAGCTGGACCAACTTAAGCAGGTAAGTTACGGCCAGGCTAATTCCGCGAGCCAGGAGATAACCGACCAGGACGATGACGAGGGCGATCTTGACGTTGATCAGAAGCGGATAGAGCTGCGACCAGGCCAGATTAAATGAATCCATATAAAGACCTCCTGTTTACGCTTTAATGATAGCCAGCAGCAATGAGATCGCCATGAAAGCAATCGCCAAACCCCAGGTTATCCGGTCCAGCCCCTCTTCCATCCCTTTGGGACTACCGAACAATTTCGCCGAACCGCCGATGCCGCCTAACCCCTCCCCTTTGGCCGCATGGAGCAGAACAGCCCCGATCAGAAAAACCGCGGTCAGGAACTGGGCCAGCATCAATATTATTTTCATAATTATTAATTACCTCTTATTTTTAGATATGGAGCAGAGCGGGATCGAACCGCTGGCCTCGGCATTGCGAACGCCGCGCTCTCCCAACTGAGCTACTGCCCCACGTCACTTATCTTGCAAACAAGCAATTCCAGGAAGAACCTTACCTTCGACAAATTCCAGTGAGGCGCCGCCGCCGGTCGAGATGTGGGTCATCTGGTCGGCCAGGCCGGCCTTTTCCACTGCCGCGACCGAATCCCCTCCGCCGATCACGGAGATCGCCCCCTGGCCGGTCGCCGCCGCGACCATTTTGGCGATCTCAAGCGTTCCCTGGGCAAACTTATCAAATTCAAAGACCCCCATCGGGCCGTTCCAGAAGATCGTCTTGGCTTTCTTGATGGCGTGGCCGAACTTGGTGATCGTTTCCGGACCGATGTCCATCCCCTGCCAGTCGGCCGGTATCCCGGCCCGGGTAACGTGCTGGGAGTTGGCGTTGGCGCCGAATTTGTCGGCCACAATGTGGTCGATCGGGAGCATGAAAGGAATGCCGCGGTCGATCGCTGTTTTTAGGATCTCTTTGGCCAGGCCGACCTTATCCGCTTCGACGATCGACTTGCCGACCTCTACCCCGCGGGCTTTAAAAAAAGTGTAAGCCATCCCGCCGCCAATGATCAAAACGTCGACTTTTTTCATTAGATTTTGGATGACCTCGATCTTCCCGGAGATCTTGGCGCCACCCAGGATAGCCACAAAAGGCCGGGCCGGGTTAACCATCAACTGCCCGAGGAACTTGATCTCCTTCTCCATCAGGAAGCCGGCATACCCTTTTAGGTATTTGGTCACCCCTTCGGTCGAGGCATGAGCGCGGTGGGCCGTGCCAAAAGCATCGTTGACATAGACGTCGGCTAGCGCGGCCAATTTTTTGGCGAATTCGGGATCATTATTCTCTTCTTCCTTGTAAAACCGGACATTCTCCAGCAGGAGAATGTCGCCGGCCTTCATTTTGCCGACAGCCGCTTCCACTTCCGGACCGAGGCAATCCTTGACGTAACTAATCTCTTTTTTCAGCAGCTCACCGAGCCGTTTGGCGCAAGGGGCCAGGCGCAGTTTATCTTCCGGCCCGGTTTTTGGCCTCCCCAGATGGGAGACCAGGATAACTTTGCTCCCTTTATCCGCCAGGTATTTAATGGTGGGAATGGCGGCCCGAATGCGGGTATCATCTCCGATCGCCTGTTTCTCATCCAGCGGGACATTGAAGTCAACACGAACCAGCACCCGCCGGCCCGTTAACTCTTTAATATCCTCGATTGTCTGTTTGGCCATGATCGACTGACTACTTCTTGCTGGCGATCAGTTTCAGGAGATCAACAACCCGGCAGGAATAACCCCACTCGTTGTCATACCAGGAAACGACCTTGAAGAAGCGTTTCTCTCCCTTCAGATTATTCTGCAAGGTGGCCAGTGAGTCATAGATCGAAGAGCGGTCGTCATGGATAAAATCGGTAGAGACCACTTCTTCGTCGGCCACGCCAAGTATCCCCTTGAGATAGCTCTGGCTCGCCTTCTTGAGCAGGGCGTCGATCTCTTCGATCGAGGAATCCTTGAGCGAACGGAAAGTCAGGTCGACAGCCGAAACATCGGCGGTCGGGACGCGGAAAGCCATGCCGGTCAGCTTCCCCTTGGTCGCCGGCAGCACCTCGCCGACCGCTTTGGCCGCGCCGGTAGTCGACGGGATGATATTGATCGCTGCCGCCCGGCCGCCGCGCCAATCCTTTTTGGACGGGCCGTCAACGGTCTTTTGGGTGGCGGTATAGGCATGGATCGTCGTCATCAGGCCGGTCTCAATGCCGATCCCTTCCTTGAGGATAACATGGACGAGCGGCGCCAGGCAGTTGGTGGTGCAGGAGGCGTTGGAAATGATATTGTGGATGGCCGGGTCATATTCGCCGTCGTTGACCCCCATGACGATCGTCTTGACCTCGCCCTTGCCCGGTGCTGTGATCAGGACTTTCTTGGCGCCAGCGGCCAGGTGGCCTTGGGCTTTTTCCGAGTCGGTGAAGAGGCCGGTCGCTTCGATGACGACCTCTACGCCAAGCTCTTTCCACGGCAACTGGCTCGGCTCCTTGGTCGCCATGACGCATTTGATCTTCTGGCCGTTGACCTCCAGGACATCTTCGGCCGCCGCGCGAACGCTTCCCTCGAAGCGCCCGTGGACGGAATCATACTTCATCTGGTAAGCGAAATATTTCGCGTCGGTGCTGACATCGACCACCGCCACGACCTCGATTTCCTGGCCCAAGACACCTTTAGCCGCCATCGCGCTCAAAACCTGCCGACCGATCCGACCGAAACCGTTGATCCCAACCTTAACTGCCATCTCTTTTCCCCCTTCTAAACTTTGGACTTTCGAAAATTATATCATCAGCACGGGTAAAGCGCAACTCGTGCTATAATCCTCGCCATGGAAGAGTCCTCCTCCTGGAAAGTGATCATCCTGGCCGCCCTTTTCTCCCTCGGGGTCCTGGGTGTCGCTTACTTTCTCATCTCCCCCCGCGACACGACCTTCTTCAACGACACTAAGCTCGAAAAGATAGCCGAGTTCCGGCAAACCAGGATCGAAGGGCGGCGTGAGGGAAAAAGGCTCTGGGAGCTTAAAGTTGGTTATGCCTGGACCGACAAGGCCCAGGAGGTCACCACCCTGCAGGGGATCACCGCCGGCCGCATTTACGACAAAGAGGGCCATCCGGTCCTGGCCAACTTGGCCGCGCCGCGCGGCCTGACCTTCCGCCACAGCGAGATCGTGGAGGCATTTGACGCCCGCACCCGGCTCGATCTCGGCCGGGTCGGCCGGTCCAACCCGAATAAAAGTAAATGGGTCAGCATCCGCGCCGACCATATTAAGTTCGTCCCGGCGGAAAAGAAGAGCTGGCTCGATGGCCATGTCGTCCTGACCGAGCGCAACGGAGTGATCCGGGCAGGGAACATGGCCATCGACCACGAGAAAAAGAGCGCCCTGCTGACCAGCGGGGTCAAAATTGACCGCCGCGACGGCTTGATCAACGCCGATTCTCTCGAATATCTCGGGGAAGCCGAGCAAATGACCGCCACTGGCCAGGTCGACATGAGCCTGAAAGAAAGCGCCCAGAAGACCAGGATCAAATGCCGGCAGGCAACCTTCTATCTCGATATCGATCGCGACCTCAACCTCGCCGGCAGCCTGGAGGTCGCCCAGGGAAAAAAACTTTCGGCCGCCGACGCCGGAACCTACTCCCGCCGGCAGAAACGTCTGGCGTTGAGCGGGCGGACCAAAACTATCCTGGAAAAAGCGGAGGCCGCTCTGCGGACGGGCTCCCTGACCAGGCTGAACAGTCCTGACAAACAGGCTATTTTAAAAGGCAAAACTGTCGTCCTGGCAAACGAGATCTTCTTTGCCACCAAAACGGGCGACGCCCGCGCGACCGGCAGTGTCGAGGTACAGCAACAGGGTCGGACTGCCCGTTCCGAGACTGCCTTCTACGATGAGCGGCAGGAATTACTGACCCTCTCCGGGAATGTCTTTATGAAACGGGGAGAAGAGTGGATCGCCTGCCGCAAGGTCGTGGTCTCCGTCGGCCGGGAGACCTTCGAGGCGCTCGGCGTGACCGAAGCCAAGTTCAAGCTGTAGGGATCACCCAACCCTCACCCGACTCCCTTAACACTCTCACCCTCTCCCAAAGGGAGAGGGTATGTTGCCTTGCATAACACCTTCTCCCTCTGGGAGAAGGTGCGTATCCTCAACGCCACGGATGAGGGCTAAAATATCAGCTTATGCCGGCGCATCGCCACGCTCTGCAATATCCCGAGGGCGGCCAGGGTCATGAAGAGCGACGAGCCGCCGTAGCTTAACAGCGGCAAAGGTATCCCCACTACCGGCAGCAAGCCGAGGGCCATCCCGATGTTAGCCAAGACGTGAAAGACGAGCATGACCGCCACTCCGCTCGCCAGCATTTTCCCAAAACGATCGCGAGCCCCGTCGGCGATGACCAGCGCCCGCCAAATCAGCACCCCGAACAGGGCAACGACCAGGAGCGAACCGAGCAAGCCAAACTCCTCCCCGATCACCGAGAAGATAAAGTCGGAATGCTGTTCGGGAATGAATTGCAATTGCGTCTGCGAGCCGTGCAGGAACCCTTTGCCGAACAAGCCGCCCCCGCCGATGGCTATCTTGCTCTGCATCGTATGATAACCGGCGCCATAAGGGTCGGCCGCCGGGTTAAGGAAGGCAATTATCCGGTTTTGTTGGTATCCCTTGAGCATCGCCCACATATAAGGTACCGCAACTCCCACCCCGATGTTAACCCCGAGGACCAGGAGCCAGTCCAGCCACTCGGCCCTGGTCAAAAAAAGGACCAGGACGAGCACGGCCAGATAGGCCAGCCAGAGCGGCAGAATGGGTCGCAGGAGAACGGAAAGGAACGGCGTCACCAGGAGGATCAACAGGCGCGGCGAAGATTCCGCTTGAGCCAGCATACCGACAAAGATGGCGATAAAGACCAGCGCCGTCCCCAGGTCAGGCTGTTTAAAGATCATTAGAAAAGGGAGCCCGACCAGCGCCAGCATAATCCCTGTCTCCCAGAGGCCGGAAACTTTTTGGCGCTGGGCGAGGAAAGCGGCCAGGATAATGATGAGGGTCAGCTTGGATAGTTCTGACGGCTGGAAAGAGAGCGGACCCAGGGCGATCCAGCGCTGCGCGCCGGAGGCGGCCGCGCCGCCGAACAAGACCACCAGAAGAAGGACCAGCGTCAGCCCGTATAAAACAGCCGCCGCCTTCTGCAAATGCCGGTAGTCGAGATAAGCAAAAAAAGAGATCCCCGCTCCGGCTACAAGCAAAGCGAGAAATTGGCGGATAACGTAGGTAAAAGGGTCGGCCCCGATTTTGATCTGCAAGCGATAGGTCGCGCTAAAGATCGCCAGGAAACCGAACAGCAGAAGACCGCCGACCGCCAGCCAGACCGCGGGGTCCGACAGCTTCAGCATCCGGAAATTGATCATCCGGCCAGTTCCACGGCCGCCAGCAGCGCCCGGGCTTTATTCAATGTTTCCTGATATTCCTCGGCCGGCACGGAATCGGCCACTAACCCCGCTCCCGCCTGAACAAAGGCCCGGCCGTCACGTATTAAAATTGTCCGGATAGCAATCCCTGAATCAAGGTCGCCGGAAAAGCTGAAATAACCGACACTGCCGGCGTAGAGGCCGCGCCGCCGGTTCTCCAGCTCGTCGATGATCTCCATCGCCCGGACCTTGGGGGCGCCGGAGACGGTCCCCGCCGGAAAACAGGCGCGGACCAGGTCGATCGCGTCTTTCCCGGGCTGGAGCTGACCGGTGACATTGCTGACGATATGCATGACGTGAGAATATTTTTCGATCGACATCTCTTCGGTCACTTTGACGCTGCCGTAAGCGCAGACCCGGCCGAGGTCGTTCCGGCCTAGATCGACCAGCATGATATGCTCGGCCCGTTCTTTTGCCGAGGCCAGCAGTTCCCTGGCCAATTTCTGGTCCTCGGCTTCGTCCCGGCCGCGCGGTTTCGTTCCGGCGATCGGCCGCAAGGTCGCCTCCCCTTTTTCCAAGCGAACCATTACTTCCGGAGAGGAACCGATGATCCTCGTCTTCCCCAATTTAAGGTAGTACATGTAAGGCGACGGGTTGATCATCCGTAAAATTCGATAGACATTGAGCGAGTCGGCCGGACATTTGATCTCCAGACGCTGTGAGAGAACTACCTGGATGATATCGCCGGCCCGGATATATTCTTTGGCCCGCCGGACCATCGCTTCGTATTCTCCCCGGGTCAGGTTAGAGCTGGCCGGCGCTTTCAGCTCTGAATGGGCGGGAACCTCCAGCTCATCCTTGGTCCCGGATAATTTCCGTTTGAGCTTCCGCTCCAGCCCCGCTATCCTGGCGCAGGCCAAGCGATAAGCCTCATCGGAACCGCCGGTAATGTGGGCATTGGCAATGATCAGGATCTTATGTTTGACGTGGTCGAACGCGAGAAAAGCGTCGGCCAGCAGGAACTGGAGTTGGGGCATTTTCAGATCGTCTAAGTTCTTATCGGGAAGCCGCTCGATCTCCCGGACGGCATCGTAGCTGATATAACCGACCAGGCCGCCGGTGAAGCGCGGCAAGCCTTTCGTCTCGACCGGACGATACTTTTTCAAAGCCGCGCGAACTTCTTCCAGGGAACTAAAAGTCAGTAATTGCTTTTTTGCACAGGTCCCTAAAAAGGAATAACGGGCGATCTTCTCCCCCCCTTCGATCGATTCGAGGAGGAAAGAATACTCCCCTTCGATCTTCTTGAAGGCCGAGACCGGCGTCTCCAAGTCGGCGACGATCTCCTTGTAGACCGGCACGAGGTTCCCTTTTCGGGCTAACTTCTTAAATTCGTTAATGTTTGGATAGAACATAATTTACAGCCCTCACCCGCTGACGCATAGTATCCCCCCTCTCCCAGAGGGAGAGGGATTTTCGATTATCTTTTCAAACCTATCGGATACTTCTTTCAATATTTTATTTAAAACCCTTCTCCCCCTGGGAGAAGGTCTTAATCCTCAACGAGTCTAGATGAGGGCTGCTGGTCTCCCTATTTCTTCCTGATCAGAACAAACTCCGCCAATTCGACCAACGGCGCTGCTTTGCCACGAAAAATTCTTAAAGCCTTGATGGCTTGATCTTTCTCCGTAGCGGCCATCCGCCGGGAACGGTCGAGTCCGACCAGGTAAACATAACCTTTCTTCTCGTCCGCCCGGACCGGCTTCCCCAGCTCCGCTTCGCTCGCCGTGGCATCAAGTATATCATCGGCGATCTGAAAAGCGAGCCCGAGATGTTTGGCATAGGCGGTTAGCGCCCGGATCTCACCCGGCGTCGCGCCGCAGATCTTGGCCGTCCCTCTGACGCACGCCTTGAGGAGGGCCGCTGTTTTCCAGCCGTGGATATGGCGCAACTCGGCCAGCGTCGGCTGCCGGTTGGCCGATTCGAGATCGGCCACCTGTCCCTCGACCACTTCAAGCAAGGCCCTGGACAGCTCTTCAACCGCCGTCGGATATCGGGCGATCAGTTTAAAAGCCAGCGTACTGAGCGCGTCTCCGGCCAGGATCGCCACCCCTTCGCCAAAGGCTTTATGGCAGGTCGGCTGGCCGCGGCGCAGGTCCGAGTTGTCCATAGCCGGCAGGTCGTCATGGACCAGCGTAAAAGTATGGATCATCTCTACTGCGCAGGCGAACGGCAAAACTTTTTTCGGCCGACCACCAAGCACTTTAGCGGTCAGCAGGCAAAGTTGCGGCCGGAACCTTTTCCCCCCGGCCAGGACCGAATACCGCATCGCCTTCGCCAGCTTCCCTTTTCTTGGGAGAATCCGGTTTAATTCTCGATTAATATTCCTTAATTCGTCATTAGTCATTAGACATTAGTCATTACCGTCTTACGGTAATTCCTTTCGCTTCCAGATGGTCCTTGATCTCCCTGATCGTCAGTTCGCGGAAATGGAGGAGCGAAGCGAGCAAGGCCGCGTCAGCGCTCCCGCGCGAAAATGCCTCATAGATGTGTTCTTTTGTCCCGGCCCCGCCGGAGGCGATGACCGGTATGTTGACCGCGTCAGCGATCGCCCGAGTAAGTTCCAGATCGTAGCCATTCTTGGTCCCGTCGCAATCCATGCTGGTCAGAAGGATCTCTCCAGCGCCCAATTTTTCCGCCTTCTTCGCCCACTCTACCGCATCCAGCCCCGTCGCCGTCCTCCCCCCATGCGTATATACTTCCCATTTCGGCGTCGTGGTTCGTGGTTCGTGGTTCGTGATTCGTTTGGCGTCAATGGCAACGACGATACACTGACTGCCGAATTTCTCCGCCCCCCGGGTGATCAGGCTGGGGTCTTTGATCGCCGCAGTATTGACCGAGACCTTATCGGCACCGCCGGACAGTATCTCACGCATCGTTTCCAGATCGTTGATCCCGCCGCCGACGGTGAACGGAATAAAGACCTTCTCCGCTACGCGGCGGACGACCTCGAGCATGATGTAGCGTTTGTCGGACGAAGCGGTGATATCGAGGAAAACGAGCTCATCGGCCCCTGCTTTGTCGTAAAAGATGGCTTGTTCGACCGGATCGCCGGCATCGATCAGGTCGACGAATTTGACCCCTTTGACGACCCGGCCTGCGGTCACATCGAGACAAGGAATTATTCTTTTAGCTAGCATTTATAACCCTCACTTCGTAACAATTGTACCTTGGCCTTGGCCCCCCAGGCAAATCCCCCCGGGCCATTTTTGGCCACGACCCGATGGCAAGGGACGATCGGCGCAAAAGGATTTTTGTTCAAGGCGTTACCGACCGCCCGGGCCGCGCCGGGTTGGCCGATCTGCCGCGCCACCCAACCGTAGGTCCTGACCTCACCGCGCGGGATCTTTTTGACTACCCGGTAAACTTTTTTCTGGAAAGGAGATATTTTTCTATTTTTGCCCATGAGGTATTAACGACATTCTTTTCCTTTAGGCCGACTTTTTTGAGGAGTTTCTTGGCAATGGTAAAATCCCCCAACATCGAAGCGATGTGCGAGTCGGTCCCCAGCACCAACTGCCAATCAACCGCTTTGACCGCATTCACCAGTTCGAGGGCCATGGCTTCACTGCCGGGGCGGGAAAGCGGCGAACTGTTATTCAATTCTGGGACAACTTTTCTTTCCTTAGCGGCGGCGACAACTTCCTTGATATTGACCGGGAATTGCGGATTATCCAGGTGGGCAATAATGTTGATCACCGGGTTTTGGATCGCCCGGACCATGACCGCAGTGTTCTTCGCCTCGCCCTGGTTCTCGTAACCGCAACGCGGATGCATCGCGACAATAACTATGTCCAATTCTCCCCATTTTATATCGACCGGCTTGATATCGATCTCTCCCTGGTCATTAATGATATTAGCTTCGATCCCGCGCAGCACGCGGACCCCTCTGATCAGCCGCGGAATCATCCTCATGTTAGCAAAGTGATAGTAATGAGGGGCGCCAGGCATCGCCGGCCCGTGATCGGTCAGGGCAAAACCCTTTAAGCCGATCTTTTTAGCTTGAGTGACGTATTCTTCTAGCGTGGAATAAGCATGGCCCGAGGAGACGGAGTGGACATGGAGATCGGCGACCAGTTTCATGAGGACTTGGCTATTTCTTCGTCGGAGATGTCAAAGTTAGCGTGGACCGCCTGGACGTCGTCCTGGTCTTCCAGTTTGTTCATCAGATTCAGCATTTTCTGGGCGGCCTCGCCGGTCAATTTAACGGTCGTCTCGGGGATCATCGTCACTTCCGCGCTGGTCAGCTCAAAATTCTTCGCTTTTAAGTCGTCGCGAACCTTCAAGAAATTTTCCGGAGTAGTCACCACTTCGATCTCGCTCTCTTCGGAAAGGACATCTTCCGCCCCGGCTTCGAGCGCCGCCTCCATCAGCTTTTCTTCGTCCACCCCGGCCTTATCCAGGACGAGACTCCCTTTCCGCTTAAAGAGGTAGGAGACACTGCCGCTGGCGCCCAGGTTACCGCCGTGCTTTTCCAGGATGCTCCGGATCTCGCTCGCCGCCCTATTCCGGTTATCGGTCATCACTTCGACCATCAGGGCGACCCCACCCGGGCCGTAGCCTTCATAATTGAGTTCTTCCATGACCGCCTCGCCGCCGCCGATCCCCTTCTCGATCGCCCGCTTGATGTTATCGTTGGGCATATTGGCCGCTTTGGCTTTATCGATACCAAGGCGGAGACGAGGGTTCCCGTTGGGGTCGCCGCCGCCGATCTTGGCCGCGGTCGATATTTCCTTGATGATCTTAGTAAAAACCTTGCCGCGCTGGGCGTCGGTTTTCGCCTTAGCATGCTTGATCGTCGCCCACTTGGAGTGTCCTGACATGTTAAATCGACTCCGCGTCGTTGAGCAGACTGCGGTAGAATTCGGAAAAACTTTTCTTTTCCTTGCCGGAACGGAGGTCGATCGCCGCGCGCGGGTGCTGGTTAAGGATGCCGGTGATCATATCGGGGATCAAGTACCCCCACTCTATTTTCTGGCGGAGGGGGATAAATTCCTGTTCGATAACGTCAAGGATCGGATCGAGGCGGTACTTGGGGTTCTTCAGGAAAGCCAGTAAAAGCTCCAGCGGGCAGTTCCCGGCCGCCCGGCCGATGCCGAAAATGGTCGCGTCAAGGAAGTTCGCCCCCTTGCGGATCGCCTCGATCGTGTTGGCAAAACCGAGCTGCTGGTTATTATGGCAATGGATGCCGACCTCGATCCCTTTCGGAGCCAGGTGCTTGGCGTATTGCGCCACCAGGAAATGGATCTGTTCGGAGAACAAGGCCCCGTAGCTGTCCACAATATAGACCGCCTTGACCGGCGTGTTCGCCAACTGGGCCAGCGCTTCTTCCAGGTCCGGGGCCAGGGCGGTGGAAATAGCCATGATATTTACGGTCGTTTCATAACCCTTATCGGCGCAATGCTTGAGGAGCTCGATCGCCTTATCGATATCTTTGACGTAACAGGCGACCCGCATCATGTCGACCACACTGTCTTTTTTTAAGGGGATATCTTCCGGCAAGACCCGGCCGATATCGACCATGGTCGAGATCTTGGCCTTGGTCTCGACCCCTTCGATCATTTTGCGGACGAAATCCTCGGTGCAAAACTTCGCTTTGCCGTACTTGTCGGGGGAAAAGAACTTGGTCGAGGCGCGATAGCCTAGTTCAACGTAGTCGGCCCCGGAGGCGGCCACGGCCTGATAGACCGCCCGGACGAACTTATCTTCGAACAGATGTTCGTTGATCAGCCCGCCATCGCGGATAGTGCAGTCAAGGACTTTGATCTGTGGACGGTACATAATGTTCAATTATACGATAATTTTCAGAGGGGGGCAAGACCGATCTTAGCTATGAAATTCTGCGCGGATTATAGCGATAATATATCGGATATGATCAACATTCGAGCCATCGCCTGTAGAGCTCTAAAATTGGCGGCCATTCCCCTGGCCCTCCAGGGCGCCGCCTGTACCGGCCAAGTGATCCAGCCGGAACAGTGCCTGAAGTTCAAAGAAAGAGTCTGCCAGCCGCACGATGTTCAAGTGATCGTCCAAAGCCAAACCTATAAACAAGATGAGAATGATCTCATCGCCCGCACCCAGCTGCTGATCAAGGCCTTGCCTGCCTGCGCGACTGAAGGCATAAGCACCATAATTTTGGGCGACAAAGCGATCAACGATGCGGCCGGCGATTATGTTTGCGAGACCCGCGAATCATCCGACGGAACATCGTCAGCCGACTGCCGCATTGTTATCAACCTCAACTGGCATGGCGATGACAAGGAACCTCTGATCTTTAACGGCCAGCGGCTCTGGAAATACACTTTGATGCACGAGGTCGGCCACAATGTTTTTATAAATACCTGCGATCACGGCGGGTTCGACACGATTGCCTTTGATGAAAACGGCAAACCTCTAAGCTCCGACGACCGGGATTTTATCACGGAATACAGCCCGTTCCCAACGATCAAATTCCCCAGCGCTAAAAAAACTAAAAAAGAAGATTTCGCTTATGCATTTGCCAGCTACCTTCTCGACCGCAATTCATTCATTGATAAAACCGGTGATTCGGATATGATGGG
The DNA here is from genome assembly GCA_041658645.1 of Candidatus Margulisiibacteriota bacterium. Taxonomy (NCBI): domain Bacteria; kingdom Bacillati; phylum Candidatus Margulisiibacteriota; species Candidatus Margulisiibacteriota bacterium. The sequence continues at coordinate 137,002 of JBAZZV010000004.1, read as the reverse complement.
AGATAAATATATGGCATTGATGATCTCTTACTTAGGCGATCTTACGATAGATCTTTAGAGCGCCGCGATCCCGATCTTGGCCAGCGCTTTCATATAAAGAGAAACATACTTCTTGGCCGAAGCGTCCCAGGAGTAATCGAGCTGCATCACTTTTCCCTGCAAGGCTTTCCAACTGGTCTTCTTATGGAACGTTTCGATCGCCCTTTTAACACAATTTAACAGGGCTTTTGAGCTATATTCCTCAAAGACAAAACCCTCCCCGGCTCCCGTTTTGGGATCAAAATCATGGACAGTGTCGGCCAGGCCGCCGGTTTTCCGAACGATCGGGATCGTCCCGTACTTAAAACCGATCAACTGGCCCAGGCCGCACGGTTCGTAACGGCTGGGCATCATGAACATATCGCAGCCGGAATAGATCAGCTCGGCCAGGAGGGCGTCGAATTTGAGATTGACCCCGACGTAATCGGGATATTTTTGTCTGGCTTTCAATAACAGTTCGTGGTATTTCCGGTCGCCGACGCCGAGGATAACGATCTGGCAGTGCTCTTCTATGATCCCCTCCAGCGCCCCGGCCAGAATATCAAAACCCTTCTGGTCGGCCAGCCGGGTGATCAGGCCGATGACCGGCGTCTCTTTTTTCTGCGGCAGATTATTTTGCTTCTGCAGTTCGATCTTATTTTCGACTTTCAAGGACAAGGTCGCCGGGCTGTAGCGCTTCGGGATATTTTTGTCCGTGGCGGGATTCCAGATGTCGTAATCGATGCCGTTGACGATGCCGTAAACGTCGCCCGACCTAAAACGGAGCAGGCCGTCCAGCCCCTGGCCGAACTCTTTGGTCTGGATCTCTTTCGCGTAGGTCTCGGAGACCGTATTGATCACATCGGCGTAAACAAAGCCCGCCTTGGTCAAAGCGAGATCGCCCCAAAACTCCAGCTTCTCGGGGACAAATTGCTCCGGCCCCAGGCCGGTCAGGGGCAGTTTCTCCTTGGGGAACATCCCCAGATAACCCATATTATGGATGGAGTAAACGGCGGCCGTACGCGCAAAAAATGGATCGTCTTTATAAAGAACTTTTAGATAAGCTATAACGAGCGCCGACTGCCAGTCGTTGCAGTGGATAATGTCCGGCTTCCAGTTGATCTCTTTCAGGAAAGGGAGCAGCGCCCGGCAGAAGGCCGAGAACCTTTCCAGATTATCGGGATAATCGACCCCCTTGACCTGGTAGAGCTCTTCCCGGCTGCCAAAATACTTTTCGTTCTCGTAAAAATAGACCGGCACCTTGGTCCCAGGCAAAGTTTTGGCCGACCGGTCAACTTTCTTGTATCTCGGCATGAAAATGCGGATATCGTGGCCGATCTCGGCTAGCGCCTTGGGGAGCGCGCCGGCCACATCCGCCAGGCCGCCGGTCTTAGCGAACGGCACGACTTCAGAGGCAAGATATAATATTTTCATAAGATCGAATCGATCTTCTCGACATACTCGTTGGCCAGCTTCTGGGCGTCACGATCGCTCCCCGCTTCGGCGCAGACATGGACGGTCGAGCGGACCGGGTCCGGCAGGACCAGCACCCAATCCTCGCCGTGGAAAAGTTTGACCCCGTCGGTCAGGTCGGCCTCATGCTCGCCGCAACCGTCGATAATACTGCGCAGGACAGTTCCCTTCATTTCCGGCGAACAGGAGATCTCCTTGCAAACCATGTTGACCCTCGGCACTTCGGCGGCCACCGCGGAGAGCTTGACCTGGGCACGCGAGATGACCTCTAAAAGTTTGGCGGTGGCAAACATCGCGTCAAAGGCCGGCTGGAACTCGGGAAAAATAAAGCCGCCCTGGGTCTCCCCCATCAGGTCGATATCCGGCCGGGTCGAAACCTCCATCATGTCGCGGGTGCTCGTCTTGGTCCGGATGATCTTCGCTCCGTATTTAAGGGCAAGCGCGTCGACGATCCGGCTCGCCTTGACCGGCACGGCGATCTGGGCGTTTTTCTTGGCTTTAGCGATCAGGACCGTCATGACGGCCAGTTCCAGATTTTCTTGTAATATATTCCCCCGCTCGTCACAAAGAAAGATCTTTTCCGCTCCGGTATCGAGCATCACCCCGAGGTCGGCGTTAAGCGATTTGACGATCTGCGACAACTGCTTTAACCCTTTCTCGAACATCACCCGGTTCTTGGTGATCTTGGTCTCGTCGATATGCGCGTTGAGCGAGATGACCTCGATCCCCAGCTCCCCTAGTATCGCCGGGAAGATATTGGCCGCGGAACTGCAGGCGTAATCGACCACGACCTTAAAATTGGCCGCGCGGATGACCTCGCGGTCCAGGCAATTGAGTATCCCTTCCTTGTAGGACTCGGCCACCCGGTGGAACGGGAAGGTCAATTCCCCGGTCTCTTCGATCCCGGCCCGCTGGAAGTCTTCGCCGTAGAAAAGGCGTTCGATCTTCTTTTCGCGCGACGACGGGAGGTCCATCCCGTCCTGGTCGAAGAACTTGATGTCGACGACCGACGGGTCGTACGGCGATTTCCTGACGTGAAACCCGCCGCGGCTCTTGAGCGCCTTGAGCTCGTAACGGTTAACGGGGATCGGCACCTCTTCCAGGTTGGAGATATTGACCCCGGCTGACAAGACGCCGGAAACGAGCGCCCGGTAGATCATCCGTGACGCCTTGTGAGAATCGCGTGAGGTGGAAATATATACCCCTTTCCCCAGGACGGAACCATAGGCCGCGCCCAGCGAGGCGGCGAATTCCGGCGTGATCTCAATGTTGCAGAGACCGGTCACCCCGAACGGGCCAAAAATACTCTTGGTCCAGCGCTCTTTCCAGAGCATCGAGCTGGTCACGACCGCCCCTTCTTCGATCACCTTGTTCGGCCAGATCTTGACGTACGGCTTGATCACGGCGTCGCGGCCGATATTGCACTCCGCACCGATCACCGACCCCTCTTCCAGGATGGTCCGCTCACCGATGACCGTGCCGCTGGCGACGACCGCCTTGAACAATTGCGCTTCGGCCCCGACCTGGACCCGCTCCCAGAGGATCGACTTAAAGAGCAGCGCACCCCGCTCCACCCGGCAGTGACTGCCGATCGAAACATCTTCCAGCACGGCCTCATCACCGATCACGCTATTCTCGCCGATCACCACCACCCCTTTGAGTTTGGCCGAAGGAGAGACTTTCGCCCCCTTGGCGATCTGGTAAGGCTTCCCCCCCGAGAGATCGTCGTGGATCGTGGAGTATTCCTTTAAGCTGCCAATATCTTTCCAGAGGCCGGTTGCGATATAACCATAGAGTGGTTTGCCGGCCGCTAGCAGCTTAGGGAAAAGGTCTTGGCTGAAGTCGCTCCCCTTCCCTGGCGGGATAAAGTCGATCGCTGCCGGCTCCAGGATATAAATGCCGCAATTGACGGTGTCGGAAAAGACCTCGCTTGGGGACGGCTTTTCCAGGAAACGCGTGATCTTCCCCCCTTTGTCGGTGATCACAATGCCGTAAGGGAGGGGATTGGGGACGCGGGTCAGGAGCAAGGTCGCCAGGGCGGACTTTTCCTTATGGAACTTAACCGCCGCCTCCAGGTCAAAATCGGTGATAACGTCGGCGCTGATGACGAGGACAGGCGCTTGCAACCCCCGGAAACTCTGGGCGGCAAAACGGACGGCGCCGGCCGTCCCGTAATCCTCCTTAGCCTCAACATAGTTCAGCTTGACGCCAAATTTCTCGCCGTTGTTAAAATAGTTCTTGATGATCTCGGGCTGGTGATAAAGGAGCGCGGTGATCTCTTTGAAGCCGTGTTTGCGCAAAAGGTAGATGGCATATTCCATCATCGGCCGGTTGGCGACCGGGACCATCGGCTTGGGCAAGTTAACGGTCAGGGGATGCAACCTAGTCCCTAGCCCACCAGCTAGGACGATCGCCTTCATGAGTACACCTTATAATCAAGGTCGGGGAAGAGATTATCTTTCCACTCTTGTTGCGCCAGGTATGATTCGCTGATCGCGTTGGACTTGATCATCTCATATAACCGGGTAAAGCGCTCGACATGGTCTTTCGTCCGCTTGACGGCGTAAGGGACGCAGGTCGCCGTCTTCATGATAAAGGCCCAGTCAGACGATTGGGCGAGCAAGAGCTCGCGCGCCGCCTGGTTGAGGGCTCGCGACTGCAGGCCTTCAGCTCGAGGATAGGCACTCGCCAGCTCGACCATCCGGTCGGCCGCTTTATGGAGATGGCGGTAGATCCAATCGTTTGACCCTTCCAGCCAAACCTCGGCGTAACCTTTGTAACCCCAGGAAGACATCGACGGGGTAACGATCTGGTTCCTGGGGTACCAATCAAGATACTCCGTGGGGGTCGTCAGCTTGACGGTCTGCTGGTCGTGATAGGCCTTGCGGAAGAGAAAGTTCAGCCAATCCGGGCCCTCATACCACCAGTGGCCGAAAAGCTCGGCGTCATACGGCGAGACGATCAACGGCTTCTTCCCAAGGTAACCGTTGAGGTGCTCGACCTGCTTCTCCCGGTTGAAGAGAAAATTGCCGGCGTGGGCGGCGGCCTGGTCAAGCGCCCACTGGCGGTTATACGGTTGTTTGAAAGCCAAATCGACCTGGCCGGTGATGCGGAAATATTTGATCCCGGTGTTGATCCTCGTCCCGTCGACGTGGATGTAGGGCCGGATGTAATCATAATCAAGGTCAAAGCCGATATCGCGGTAGAACTCGCGGTAATTGTAATCGCCCGGGTAACCATCGACGGCGCTCCAGACCTGTTTGGATGATTCCATGTCCCGGCCAAAGGCCGCCACTCCCGACTGGCAGTAGATCGGGGCGAAAACGCCGTATTTCGGCCGCGGGGTGCCATGCAGGATGCCGTGGGTATCGACCAGGAAATAACGGAGGCCGGCCTCCTTCAGTATCTCGTCGTGCCCCGGCTGGAAGCCGCATTCCGGCAGCCAGATCCCCCGCGCCCTCCGTCCGAACAGTTTTTCGTACTGGGCGGCGGCGATCCTGACCTGCGCCCGGACCGCCTTCGGATTGATATCCATTAAGGGGAGAAAACCGTGGGTCGCGCCGCAAGTGATGATCTCGAGCTTCCCCAGGTCCTGGAATTTTTTGAAGGCAACAATTAAATTCCGGCCGTACTTGCCGGCAAAAAGCTCCCGGGCCTCGATCAACTGCCGGTTATACATCCTGGCCAGTTCGTTAAATTCCGGCTGCCAGCGGGTCCGCTCGATCTCCTTAGCCGTAAGCTCGATCAGCCGTTCGAGGTGATTAAGGTAGCGTTCCTGCAGCAGCGGATCGATGAACATCGAGGCGAGCGTCGGGGTGATCGACATGGTCAGGCGGAAGTCGACCCCGTCATCCACCAAACCTTCAAAGACTTTGAGGAGCGGCAGGTAGGTCTCGGTGATCGCTTCGTAGAACCAATCTTCTTCCAGGAAATCTTCGTACTCCGGATGGCGGACGTACGGCAAATGGGCGTGGAGAACGAGCGCGAGATAACCCTGCTCTGCCATGCCGGGTTATTCCGTTTTTCTTTCCACGACCTCGGTGATCTTGCGCCGTTCGGCGCCGTCATCGCGGATCGCTTCGATCGGGATGACCTGTTGGCCGTCCGGCAGTGTGAAGCGCAGGCTAAAAGTTCCATCGGCCCGGAGGTCAATTTTATGGCCCTGCACGGTCACGGTCGCCGTCGGCTCGGTCGCGCCGTAGACGATCAGTTCGCAATTAGCCACCAGCCAAAAAGGCCGCTCCCCTATTTTCCTGACCGGGGAACTAAAGGACGAGACCCAGCCGGAGGAGCCTTCCTCGTTGAACCGTTTCCTCATCATTTCGCGGATCTCTTCCGAGCCGCGGCCGATGCCGAAACCACCCGACAGGGCGTAGAGCCGCTCCCAGTCAGGCGTCAGCCATTGCTCGTCGATCACGTCGGACATCCGGTCGAGCGGCGTAGTCACCCAGTTCGAGCGGGCGGCGGCGATAAAGCGGCCGTCGGCCAGCAGGAAACCTATGTCGACGCAATAGCTCCGGTTCGGCACCGGGACCTTGAAATACCAGGTCCGCGCGCCGCCGTGGACTGCAATGTCAAAACTGCGCCAGTCGCCGGTATCGTAAACCCGGAGGAATTCGCGGGCATTGGCCAGAGCGCTCGCCCCGACTTCGCGAGCGATCGCCTGGCGGCGCGCCTCGTTGACCTCCCAATAAGCGTAGAGCCAGAAGGGGTCACGGACCATCAGGACGATCCGGTTATCGCCGTAACCCGAAGGCAATTCGGCCGGCCGCTCTTCAGCTAATTTCTGGATGACCGGGCCGGCATAGTACTTGCTCTCTTCGATCTGTTGTTCCTGGGGTTCGGGAAATTGATTGATAACTGGTGGTTTGACAGTGGTGCGGCGCGGAGCACGTTTAACCGGAGTTTTCTTGACCGGAGCGGCTTTCCCGGCCCGTGGTTTTTTCTGTGGTTTTTTCACTTGAGCGGTTTTGACCGCTTTCTTTTTTTCCGCCATACAGTTTACCTGACCATGTCAGATCTTTACTTCTCGCAGATACTTCGCCGCCTCTTCGGGCGCAGTCGGGTTGATGTAGAGCCCGGAACCCCACTCAAAGCCGGCCTGCTTGGTCAGCCGCGGGATGATCTCGATATGCCAGTGGAAATCGTACTGGATCGTCCCCCAGTAATCAGGTTTACCCGGACGCGGCACGGAATTAGGCGCCGTGTGGAGGACATAATTATACGGCGGGTCGTTCAGCGTCTTCTTGAGCCGCATCAGGACGTCTTTCAAACAGCGGGCCAGCTGTGACCGCTCTTCATCGGGCATCATCTGGAAACCGGCCTCATGGCGGCGGGGCATCAGCCAGATCTCAAAGGGAAAACGCGAAGCGAACGGGGCAAAACAGACAAAATACTCGTTCTCGTAGACCAGGCGTTCGCCTGAACCGAGTTCCTGGCGGATCATGTCGCAGAAAATGCACCGCTCCTTCTCCTGGAAATAAGCCCGGCAATTGGCCAGCTCCATCTTGACGTAGCGCGGCGTGATCGGCGTGGCGATCAACTGCGAGTGCGGATGGGAGAGCGAGGCGCCGGCCGCTGTTCCGTAATTCTTGAAGACCAGGATATAGCGGAAGCGCTTGTCTTTCTCCAGATCGAGGATCCGTTGTTTGTACGCCCAGAGGACCTTCTCCACGTGCTCATCAGCCAGGTCGGGGATAGTCTCGTCGTGCCGGGGGGTTTCGACGATCACTTCGTGCGCGCCGATCCCGCTCATCATGTCGTAGATGCCGGTCCCGGTCCGGTTGACGTCGCCTTCAATGATCAACGCGGGAAATTTATTGGGAATAACTCGGACATCCCAGCCAGCGGTATTAGGGGCGGTCGACGCTTTGCGCCAGGCGATGATCTCGGGCGGGGTCTTGGCTTCGTTCCCGCCGCAAAAGGGACAGAATTTGCCTTCCCCTTCCGCCGCGACCGTAGTCCCGCCAAAATCGGTCGGCCGTCTTCCCCGCTCGGTCGAAACGATTACCCAGCGGTCGGAGATCGGATCTTTACGTAGCTCAGGCATGCTTAACCCTCCTCAATGCGTAAAACTATCTTGACGTGCCACTTCTCATCCGGGGCGAGCGCCAATCGCCAGCTGTGGAGCAAGGATGAACCCTGAAAATTCTTCTCAAAACCAGACTCGGATTGCGAGACGGTCTCGATCGGGAAGCGCCACAAAAGCGCCGGTTGACTTGAGTCAAATGATACACTAAAGCCTTTCCACTTGTCAACGAACTTGACCACCCGCACCGCGTCATTTTCTCCGACGCTAGCCAGGGCCCGGTCGGTCAGGTCAACCCCTGCTATCTCATAATAGCGATCGTCCGCCCGTCCGGCCAATAAATTGATGTTCGATTCGATCCCGAACCAGGCCTGCAGCGGCTCTTTTCCCTGATTGGTTATCTGATACTCCACGGTCACGATCGATTGCCGGGCGTAAAAAGTGACCTCTTTCTCCACTTTGACCGGCTGGCCGTGGACCTTCCCCAGCCGGCGCAGGACCAGCGCGGTCTCGCTCCCCCGCCGTTTGGGCATGAACTCGTACGGCCTGATCGTGAAGTCCCCGACCTCGTGATAGCTCGCCCGGCGATATGATTCAAAAGTCGTCCCCTCGGCCAGGAAATGGTCGAGGAAACAAAGCCGGCGATGCCAGTCGTAATTAAGCGCCCGGTCCAGGCCCTCTTCCTTGGCGGCGACGATCTCATGGATCGAGGCTGTCCCCGCGCCGCTGTGGCTCCCCGGCGCGTTAGGCGCCTCGCGCAGTTTGTGATGATAGGTCTCTTCCCGCCGGGCCAGGGTATTGATCAGGTTGAACGCCTTTGGTTTATAATCCAGCTCAAACAGCGCCCCGCCGTAGTTCGGCGAAAAATAAAGGTTGAGCAGGTTATTGGAGAGGATCACCTCGTCAAAACCGTCTTTATCAAAATCGGTCACGGCGATCTCGGCGTAATCATCCTTGGCCCGGGCGTATTTATCGAGCAGGTTCTCCGCCTTGATCAAATGTTCGTAAACCGCGTGGCGGAGATAATTCAGGTAGAGGCCGCCAAAGACCCCGTGCCAGTAAGCGCAGTTACATTGCCCCTTATAGAGTTCCGCCTGCGCCTCTTTGAGCCGGCTTTCCCGTTCACTTTCGCCGATCAGCGATTTCCCTTTTTTCAGGGTTTGCAGTCGTTGGCTGACCTGCAGCATTTTCTTGTGCATGTTGTTCGATTCCGGATATTTGACGAAGAAGTTGCGGAAAAAGCCCCCCTTAAAGAACTGGCTGTACTCCTCGAATTTACCCTGCTGCTTGAGCTCGGCCGTGATCTTGGCCAGGCGGCGGCCCGATTCGGTCGGCAATGACCACTCCATCATTTCAAAATAAGAGGCGGTCGGCAGATAGATGCGCGCCTGCGGCGGCACTTCTTCCAAATATTCGGAAAAAGTCATAGACTCGATCCATTCCGAGTTATCTTCCAGCCTGGTCAGCAGTTTTTCCAGATACCCCTCTTCGAACACCCATTTATGGGTCCCCGGCCAGACCCCGAATTTCTCGCCGTCATCGGCCAATATCCCGGCGTTCCGCCCGTCTTCGGTCGCGATCGAGCGGAGATAATTGATCGTCTCTTCGGGGAGCTTGAACGGGATCAGGTAGCGCAGCGTCTTGTTGATGGGAAATATCTTGAGGGTCGCCCCCTCCTCTTCGGTAATGTAATGCCCCAGTAATTTTTCCGGGGGGACCCCGGCCGAAATAAAATGCTGATCGTCGACCATCACATATTCTATGCCGGCCTGGGCCAGGATCTTGGGCAGGTGCGGCTCCCAGATCCGCTCGGTCAGCCAGAGGCCGCGCGGGGCGACCCCGAACTTCTCCTTGATGAACTCGTTGGAGCGGGTAATCTGCCCGAGCTTATCTTCGTCCGGAATGATCGGGATGATCGGCTCGTAGTAGCCGGCGGTCATGATCTCGGCCTGGCCCCGTTTGACCAGCTTTTTGAGGTAATCGATGAACTCCGGATGCTTGTCCAGGAACCAGTCGTAGAGAATGCCGCTGTAATGGATAGCGAACTTGACCCTGGGATGAGCGTCCATCGCCTGGATGAACGGGAGGTACGACTTCTCATACGACTCGTCCATGACGTGCTCAAAATTACCGACCGGCTGATGACAATGGATCCCGAACAGGAACTTAACTTTCTTCATTTTAAATAATCGAACTCCTTGTTTTTGAAGTTTGATGTTTGAAGTTGGATGTTGTTAAACGTACCATTGCTCCTCTTCGTAAGTCTCGGTTGGAACGGCCACGCTAATCCCCCCGCCCTTCGGCCAGCGTTCCACTTCCTGCCCCTCTTTGTAAACGACGACGGTGAACTCGAGCCGATCGCCCGGCTTGGCCTCCAGAGCGGTAAAAGGGACCCCTAATTCAATGATCCGACCGACGCCAAACGACGCCAACTCCCGCTCCTCCAACCAGGTGTGGTCCTCCCCCAGCCAGAAAAGTTTAAAGACAAAACGGTTCTTATCTCCGTCAAATGAGAGCTCGGCTTTCCGTTCCGGCTGCCCGTGGACCAAGACGGCAAAGGAAAACGAACGGGCTTCCGCGCTGCGCAGGAAAACATTGACGCCAAGGCGGACGTAGAGATCGCTCCGGCTGAAGCCATAATATATTTCCTTCAGCAGCGTCTCGATCTGGTGCATCGCCCCGCGCGCCTTGGTGATGTCAAAGCAACCGGCGGGGAGCCACTCATAATAATTGGTGATCTCGCCGTCGAGCTCCGGCTGGATCAGGAAGACCGGCTCCTTGATCGGCCGGACCTGGCTAAGCTGTTTGATCGGCGTATCCAGATATTTCGGCGGCTGGCGGCCGATCAGGTGGTAGATGTTCTGTAAATGCTTGCGGAAGAGGGCGTCAAAGGCCGCGTCGTTCTCCGAAGAATGGTCGTCGCCGTACCACCAGCACCAGTCGGACCCTTCGGCAATGTAGAGTTCCTGCCAGGCGGTTGGGTTGTCGATCCCTTGCAGGGCCAGGCGGGCCCGGTTCAGGTAATCCCAGGCCAGGTTATCCTCGTCGTGGCCGATCCAGATCTTGAAATTGTTATTGATCCAGGAACCGGCAAAAAGGCGGCTCAACTTTTTCTGGGGCGGATTTTCAGCCAGGTAGTCGGAGACGCGGACCGTCTTGACCTGGGAGTTACTAGCCAGCTTATGATAGAAAGCTTCCAGAAAGCTCTTGCCGCCGCCGGGATAATATTCCCAGGCGTTCTCACCATCGAGGATAACGGGGACCAGATAGCGCCGCCCGTCTTCCGGCAGGCTGATCCGGATGTTGTTGAGATGGCCGGCAAAGTCATCCAACGCCTGGTGCTCCGGCCAGCGATAATAGACAAAACCGACCTGGTCGGAAATAAAGTGGTTGCGATAGATCATCGCCACTTGACAGCCGTCCTTCTCCACCAGGTACGGCTGGCAGAGCTCGACCGCCGACAGGGTGCGCGAACGCATTTCGATCTTGTGGACCGAGCGCTCGAGTATCGCCTCATCGGTCGCCAACCATTTGATCCCATACTTAGCGACCAGCGGGATGATCTCTTCCGAGACCGAACCTTCCGACGGCCACATCCCGTTCGGTTTAACGCCAAAACGCTGTTCATGGTACTCGACCGCCAGGCGGATCTGGGTCTCCGCGTCCTCGGGATGGCGGAACGGAGCCTCCGGCAGTTTAATAAACGGCATCGCCTCCCGGGCGACGGCGTTGTCGCAGAGGAGCGGCAGGATCGGATGGTAGAACGGGGTCGTGGTCAGCTCAATCTGCCCCCGCCCGGCCAGTTCACGGTATTTCGGCAGGATCTTCCCCATCACCTCAAATTGTTTGGCAATGACCAGTTGTTTGTCCTGGGCGGTAAAGTATTTCCCTTTGGCGATCAGGGAGCGAATGACCGGATCCTCCGTCTTAGAGATAAAGCCAAACCAGGTCAGGTTGAACCAAACTTGAATGTCCATTAATTCCTGGGCGGAAAAGCGCCGGGCGACCCGGACCAGCTCGGCGGGGGCGACAAAACGGCCGCGTTTGAGGAGGAGGTCATGGTAGCGGGGATAACAGTTGACCATGTTATCCCAGTTGGCCATGAAAAAATTCTGCAGAATAAAAACCTTTTCGTCCAGGGTCAGGTCGGCCGGCTCTTTCAGGGTCAGATCGAGGAAGCGGTCAGATACTTTATTATTAACGTAGTCCTCAATCTGGCTCATCAGCGACGGGACCAGGTTAAAGGTCATCCGCACTTCGGGGAAGCGGTCGAGGATCGCCACCATGTCGTAATAATCCTTGACCGCGTGGAGGCGGACCCAGGGGAGGATATACTCGCCCGTTACCAGGTCCTTGTAGAACGGCTGGTGCATATGCCAAAGAATGGCCAGGGAGACGGGTTGGCTGGTCATTTACTTCCTTTCACTCATGGCGATCCCTTTGGTAATGACCCACATGGTAAAGAGCAGCGCGATAATGGTGACCAGGACGATCGTCCCGCAAATGATCAGGGTGATAGTGATACCGGTATTCATTTATTTTTTCACCTCCGCTTACTCTTTCGGCGGCGCGATCTTCGGCTCCCGGCCAAAGACCTGCCGGTAAACAGCGACGTAACTATCTTTGCCGCCAATGGTCAGCATCGTCAGCGGCATGACCCGCCGGGCGAACTGGGTCAGCTCGGCGCTGACCTCGCGGATCTCCCACTGGGCATGGCTATCTTCGCGCAGGCGCGAGATATGGTAAAGCTCCCGGGCATTGACGGTCAGCAGGGAACGTTTGCGGTGGGCGCCGGTCAGGACGTAGGGGGCCGCCGCCGGCACGGTTGCGGCCAGTTGACGGAAAACTTCTTCCGTCTCCGCCATCAATCGCAAATAATTATTTTCTTCACCCGCCGCCCGCAGTTTGGGCGGGACGGTCACTCCCAACTCGACCTGGTAAGGCTGGCTGGTGATCGTCGCCAGGCGGTGCCGCTTCATCTGGCCGAAACAACTGGAGGACATGACCAGGTCATAAGTCAGGACGACATGTTCAAACTCGCGCAAAGTCGAATCGTAGAATTCCATATGACGGCAGGCTTTTTTGACGAACTCCAGCCGCTCCTTTTTGGACAGCGCTTTCGCCAGCCGGCGGCAATTGATAAAAGATGTCCCGGTCGAAGTGTGCAGGAGCGCGGCGATCAATTTTAGGTCGGCATCCCTGGTATAATCGACCAACTGACAGCGGGCAGAGAGTTTTCTTTTCCGGTTCCCCTTAACCCCAGCCCTTAACTCCGCGTAGGTCTTGCCGTCAAAATCGTTGGCCGCGGTAAAGAGGATGATCGACGGAGCGATCTTCGAGACGAGTTCATACATGGTTTGCCCGATCTGGCGAACTTCCGCCAACTGGCTCGAAGCAAAACGGCGGAGCAGGAGTTCCAGGTTGCGGGCATTAAGCGTCATCCCGACCTGGCCGGTCGTGGCCAGGGGGGTCACGTAGCGGGCGTCCTCCGCCTCGATCCCCCGCGCGAGGAGTTCCCCATAATATTTATTCTGCTTGGCGAGAAGGGACGTGAATAGTGGTTCGTGGTTCGTGGTTCGTATTTCTTCCGGAACGATAAAGTTGCCCTCGAGCTTCTGGTAGCGTTGTGATTTTTCCGTATAGGAACAGAGGCGGAATTTCTCGATCTCCTCCAGGGCCAGGCGGGAGACATCGATCAGGTCAAAATTAAAAACGGCATGTTCGGCCACCGAATGGTGCCCCATCTTGAAAATGATATTGGCGTTACTGCGGCGCGCTTTCTCCACTTCCTGGCGGGCCGCCCGGCGCAACTCGGTGATTGGCCGGGGATCGCGGGAGATCCGGGCGTAAGCGGCCGAGAGGGTCTCCGGCGTGGCATCCGCGCGGGGGGCGGCTTGCAATAATTCAGCCAGGACTTCGGCGTCAAGGTTATAACCGGCCAGAACGATCTGCACGAAGTGATTATAACGCGAAAACGGGACGCGGGCAATTAACTTTTTAGTGTCCGTTAATTAAATAATATAGCCCGGCCAGGACCAGGATGAGGCCGCTCGCTTTCCTGACCAGTTCATAACCTTTTTGCAGCTTTTCCGAGCGGAGGACCGCGCCGGCAATGCCGGTCGATAGGCCGCAGATAAAGATCACCGCCGTATAACCCAGCGAATAAGCAAAAAGGACCGTGCCGGCATAAATCGTGTTTTGCTTGGCAGCAACATAGGCCAGAACTATGGCCAGGAAGGGGGTCGCACAGGGAGAGATGACCAGGCCAAAAAGGAGACCAAGCGCCAGTGCCCCCCACAACCCTTTCGGTTTAAAGCGGCCACTCTGCCCTACTCCGAATGAAGGAAGCTGGAACAAGCCGAGAAGTTGGAGCCCCATCACGATCGCGACTGCCGCTACGAGATATTTCCAATAAACCCCAATATCGCCGACCAAAGAACCGGTCAGGCCGGCGATCACCCCCAGAAGACTGAAAGTCACGGCCAGACCGACCGAAAAAAGGCCGGAATAGAGCGCCGACCGTCTCCAATCGCCTTCCGAATAGCCGCCGACATAACCGATGATCAGGGGAATGACCGCCAACACGCAGGGGCTGGCGGAAGAAAGGACTCCGGCCGTAAAGGCGGCCAGATAAGCCAGAAGTGGATTGCCGAAGTCCATTTATTTGACCAGGCCGAGCTCCCGGGCCTTGGCCAGCAATTCCGTCTTGGACATAAAGCCGGTCTTTTTATCTTTAAATTGGCCGGACTTCGAATAGAACAAAGTTGTAGGGATCAGGTTAACCTTGTATTCCCTGGCCAACTGGCGATTCTGGTCGATATCGAGATCAAGGACAACGATCTTCCCTTGCTGTTCGGCCGCCAGCGCCTTAAGCTCCGGCTTCATCGCCCGGCAGGGCGGACACCAGTCAGCCCCCAGCTTGGCAATAACCGGCTGGCCGGACTTCAAGGCTGCTGCCAGGTTGGTATTATTTGACGCCGCCTGCGGCGCCTTCGACCCAGCCCAAGCGACTGAAGCTAACAGTAATACTATTAATAATATCCTGGCCCCCAGTCCCTGGTACCTGCTTGTTTTACTTCGCATATTTTTTCACTTCCGCCTCAAACGCCTCTTCCGGCCGGAATCCGACCAGGCGGTCGATCTCTTTCCCGTCCCGGAAAACGATTATGCACGGTATCCCGCTAACCCCATATTGGCCGGCTTTTTGCATATGTTCTGTTGTGTTAACCTTGCGGAATTTGATCTGAGGATATTTGGCCGCCAGCTTCTCGAAAACCGGAGCCATCTTCAGGCACGGCCCGCACCACGGCGCCCAAAAATCGACAAAAGCGACCCCTTTTGCTTGTTCTACTTCCACTGGGAAATCCGCGTCAGAAATTTCTTTAGCCATAATTGCACCTCTGGGGCAGATTATATCATATAATGGTCAGGTTGAAATCGACGGCACGGTCGGACGAGATAACTATATGGTCAAAAAGCTCATTACGGCCGGATTATTGGTCCTGGCGCTGGTCTCAACCGGCGCAGCCATAGATTTCCGGGCGGTTAAACTGAAAAAGTTCCTGGAGCGCTATCCCGGCAGTCCGCTGGTCAGCCATACCCAGGAGATCGTCCATTGCGCCGACCGTTTCGGCCTCGATTACCGCTTGTACGTGGCAATATCCGGCGCGGAGAGCGGCTATGGCCGGCACTACCCCAAGAATACCTATAACCTGACCGGCATCAGCAATGGCCGCTACGGCTTTCGTTCTATCTACGGGAATATTTATTACACCCATCGTCTGCTCGCCACCACCAAGTGGTACCATAAATATCGGCGGACAGGCGAGTTAATGGACCTGATCTACGTTTACAAAGCGGTCCCGCCCTACGACCGTTATTTAAGAATTCTGCGCTACGCCATGCACGAGATCGCCTTTGTCTCCATAGAAAAAGAGAAGAAAGAGTGGCTGGCCAAGATCAACTCACCGGCTTACAAGAAGTCGGTCCGACTAGCCAAACAAACTAAACAACTGGCCGACTGGGGCGCGATCCGTTATGACCAGCACCAGCCCGGCAAACCGACGGCGGTCTTTTAGTAGTTGATCTCGAGCTTCGGACCGCGTTCCGCTCCGCCGGCCGACTCCTTGCAGACGAACTCAAAATCAACGCCCCCATCACCCTGTGGATCAAGCATGACCCCGTTATTGGCTGTTCCTTTTTGCCAGGCCTGGGCCGCTTTGGTGACGTCAAACTTATACCATTTTCCTTCTGTTTTATAATTGCGCGAACCCTGCAGATTGGTGGTCGAGAGGACCGCGCCGGCACTTGGCCTGTTCTGATAAGTAACCTTGCTCTCTGTCCAGGGGGCGGTGATCATCCGAACATCGACCAGCTGGGCGGCAGCGGAACCGGCAAAACAATTGTAGAGCAGGACCGAGGCGCTCTTGACCGGCTTAGTTTTATTGAGTCCGGTCAGGTCGAACTTTAGCAGGCCGATCTTCTTGTCGCTTCCTCCCCAGCCGATAAAAATGCGTGGCGTCGCGGTCGCGACCGGACCGGTAATATCTTTCCAGCCGTAACCATCCCCGTAATTTTTATTAAGCCGGAACTGATAGATCCAGGTATCGGCCGTCACCTTACAGGTTTGCCCAGCACCCCAGAACGCCAACCCCGGCAAGACCAACCCCGCGACCAGCAACCCAATCAATAATTGTTTTTTCATTTCGTTTCCTCCTGACGCATATAGTACACCCCGCTATTTTCACTGTCAAATGAGCTGAAATCATTGTCCCGGCGGAGCGATAAGAGTGTAACCATGCCCAGCAATAAGATCGACCGTAACCGATGCCTGGCCATCCCGGCCAACACACAAGCCGCGAGCAAGCTTTTTCAGGGACAGACCAAGCTCTATTTCGCAGGCTGGACCCAGAAGAACGTCTCAAAATTATTGCAAGACCTGCACGGCATCCTGGATAATTTCCACCGCCTGACCCGGAACAATCTCCCGCTGGAACTACTGGTCGGGCTCGAGGCCAGGGACAACAACCGGTCGATCGTCGAGCTCGAACCGGATAGCCGGGAGATCCACGTTTTTCTTCAAGCCGGCCCGCGACTGGTCCTGGAGCTGGCCCCACTGATCCTGGGCGAAGGCCTCTACCAACTGATGACTACCGGGAAAGCCGGACGCCACTCCCCGGTCATCTTTTTCTCCGGCGAAACTACTGAACTGGTCGACGCGGCCACTGTCGCCATAACCAACTCGTACCTCCGGGAAAGAAAACTCAACCTGGACGAAGAAAGTTTACATCAAATGTTATCAGCCACCACCCAGCTCTACGGGCAAAACCTGGCTCGCCTTAAGACCATTTATCAGACCCTGTGCGGACCCTGCCTGCCGCGCGATTATCTCGCCAGATCGTTCAATGAAACGATCGAGACGACCCGCCGCGAACTGACCGCCATCCGGGTCAACCCCGAGACCCGTCATATCATTACGACCATCGGGCAACTGGCGATGATCCACACTCTGACCAAAAGGATCGGCCTGGCCGAAGTTGCCCTGGCCGCGCGCCGCGTGCTGACCGAGGAGCCGGGCGACCATCTTGTCCTGATCGAGCTGATGCAAATGCGCGCCGGCCGGGGCGACCCCGCGCCACCCGCGCAGTGGATGATCGAGCTGCAGCGCCGCACTGGCAAACAGAGCTACGGCGAGATATTCAATCAGCTGGTCATGATCTTTGACCACCAATATGACAGCTTTGAGGTCGTCCCCGGGTATTAGTGCGTAGACGTCAGGTCGCTGACCAAAGTATAACCGAGTTGGAGCGTCACGTGGCCGTGATCGCCAAAATAATCATAACCAACCTCAAGATCGAGCGGCTCTATCCCATTTAAATTATCGACCATGACCGAGGCGTAAACACCGAGTTGCGACTGATTGCCGGAATAACCGACCAACCCCAGTTCCAGCGAGGTCGGCATTTTTCTGGGGCCAAGTTCGAATAAAGGAAGTTCTACCCCGCCAAAAAGGATCACAGGGTTGTCACCGGTAAAGGAAAAATCCTCTCCGGTCGTCGCTTCCAGCCCGTAGTTCAAGGCCAGACTGCCAAATTTGGTCTCTTCGTATTTTAATCCGAACGCCAACCCGTTGCGGAACCCACCCGTGATCTCATTATGGCTGGCCCAAGCCAAACCGCTCAAGACAACCAAGGCCAGCGCTAAAGTCAGCGCCTTTTTCATGCTTAATAGACCTTGTAACCGAGCTGGGCCAGCGGCCGGCCGTGACCGGCCACGTCAACACCGACTTCCAGGAAGAGCGGTTCAATATCCAGGAAACGGGCAAAAACAAAAGAGAGAGAAAAGCCGACATCGTTTTTGTTGTTCCCGAAATACCCGACCAGGCCCAAACCGAGCGCTAACGGCATCCGCCCTAAGCTGGTCAAAGGTATTTTCCCTCCGAGAAAAGCAACGACCGGTTGAGAGCCGGAATCGAATTCGATCCCACCCCTGATCGTTAGATTTCTGGCCACACTGCTCTCTAGTTGCAGGCCGATCGCCAAACCATCGCGCACCCCACCAACGATCTCGGGAACTGCCGCGCAGGCGACTGAACTAACGACCAACAACAAACAACTGACAACTAACAATTTCTTCATTACTTTACTCCTTTCAAAACAAACTGGCTTGCGCCTTAGTGACCGGACTTATTTTACCTGATTTCTTCTTGATTGTGGAGGGCTTTTTTTGTCCGAGGTCGTTCTCGACCATTTCCAGCGTCGCGTAGACTTCCTTGGCCCGGGCCACTACTTCCGGCGGTAAGCCGGCCAACTTGGCCACCTGGATGCCGTATGACCGGTCCGCCGGCCCCTCACCCACTTTGCGCAGAAAAGTCACCTGGTCGCCCGATTCCGTGACCAGCAAATTCAAATTCTTCATCCCCGGGTGTTTCTCGGCCAGTTGGGTGAGCTCGTGGTAGTGAGTAGCGAACAGTGTCTTGGCGCCGATCTTCTGGTGGATAAACTCGGCCACCGCCGCGGCAATCGACATCCCGTCAAAAGTGGAGGTCCCCCGCCCGATCTCGTCCAGGATGATCAGGCTCCTCTCGGTCGCGTTATTTAGGATATTGGCGGTCTCGGTCATTTCGACCATAAAGGTCGACTGTCCGGAATAAATATCGTCCATCGCCCCGATCCGGGAAAAGATCCGGTCGACCAGGCATAACTCCGCTTGCTGCGCCGGAACGAACGAACCCATTTGCGCCAACAGGCTGATCAGCGCCACCTGTCTCATGTAAGTCGACTTCCCCCCCATATTCGGTCCGGTGATCAGGAGGAAGCGGGAATCATCGGCCATTCGGACATCGTTGGGGACGAACTGGAACTCGCCTAAAGTTTTTTCGACGACCGGATGGCGGGATTCTTTTATATGTAGGGACAGCCCTTGTGGCTGTCCACGGACAGGGACAAGCCCTGTCCCTACATCCTCAAAAACTGGCCGGCAATAACGGTTCTCCACCGCCACTTCGGCTAAAGAGAGGAGAACGTCGATCTCGGCGACTTTCGCCGCCATCGTCTGCAGTTGGCGCACATGCGCCGCCACCCCATCACGCACCGCGCCGAAGAGCTGGTATTCCAACTCTTGCAAGCGCTCGTCGGCATTGAGGATGAACGACTCTTTCTCTTTCAATTCCGGGGTGATGAATCGTTCGGCATTGACCAGCGTCTGTTTGCGGATATAATCGGTCGGCACCCACTCGAGGTTGGAATTCGATACCTCGATGTAATAACCGAAGACCCTGGTATAGCCAACCTTGAGCGACTTGATCCCGGTCCGCTGGCGCTCCTGCGCCTCTAGTTCCGCGATCCATTGCCGGCCGCCGCCGGAAGCGCTCTTCAGTTCATCAAGTTCAGCGTTGTATCCCGACCGGATCAAACCACCCTCTTTCAGGAGGAGCGGTGGTTCGGGGACAATGGCCTGGTCAACCAGCTGGATGACCGTGGAAAAATGTTCCGTATCACTGGCCAGCACGCCATCGGTCAGCAGTTTAGCCTGACAGCGGGAGAGAATGGCGCGGATCTTGGGGAGCTGGCGAAGCGATTCTTTCAGGGCGACCAGGTCGCGGGCGTTAGCCGAACGGTTGGCGATTTTTCCGGTCAGCCGTTCCAAGTCGAAGATATCTTTCAGGCCGGCGCTCAACTCGGCGCGGTTCAAGCCGTGATGGAACAATTCTTCCACCGCGTCCAGACGAGCATTGATCGCCGCCACATTCAAGAGCGGCTGGAGGAGCCATTGCCGGAGCAAGCGCCCTCCCATCGGCGTCCGCGTCCGGTCAAGGACATTGAGCAAGCTCCCCCGCGCCGATTTATCGCGGGCCGTTTGGACTAATTCTAAATTTCGCCGGGTCACTGTATCGATGAACATAAAATCGGCCGGGCGGTAATATTGGAGTTTGTTAATATGGTCGAGGCGCGTCTTCTGCGTCTCTTTCAAATAATCGATAATGGCGGCCGCCGCACCCAGCGCCGTTTCTTTCCCCGTTAAACCGAACGATTCGAGCGACCTGACCTGGAAATGCTCGAGAAGTTTCTCGCCGGCCGTCGCGCCGTCGTAAATATCTTTATACTTGGAACCTGCGACTGAACGTCGCGGTTCCAGGTTTTGCGGAAAAACATCTGAAACAAGCAATTCAGCAGGACTGACCCGCGCGATCTCATCCGCCAGCTGAGTGAACGAAGCAAAGTCAGCCAGTTTGAACTCGCCGGTGGTCGCGTCAACGTAAGCCAAACCGAAGTTCCCCTTATCGTGGTTGACCGCCATCAGGTAATTACTGCTCTTCTCGGCCAGCATGGAGGCTTCGAAGACCGTCCCGGGGGTAACTATCCGGACAATATCGCGCTTAACCAAACCTTTAGCCTGGGCGGGATCTTCGACCTGTTCGCAGATCGCGACCTTGTAACCTTTCTCGATCAGCTTGGCGATATAACCTTCGGCCGCGTGGTAAGGGAGCCCGCACATCGGCATCCGGTTGTCATCCTTGCCGCGGCCGGTCAGCGTCAGGTCTAATTCGCGAGAAGCCAGAGCCGCGTCCTCATAAAACATCTCATAAAAATCACCCAGACGGAAAAACAGGATAGCGTCCTGGTGGAGGGCCTTGATCTCCTGGTATTGCTTGACCATCGGGCTTTGGTCAGCCATCGGTCACATCCTTATCCGAACGTTGAGGGTCGAGGTCAGTTCTTTAATAACGAGCTGGTGGCGGGCATTGACCGCTTCTTCGGTCAGTGTTCGCTCCGGGTGACGATAAATTATCCGGTAAGCGATGCTCTCGTTGAACTTGTCAAAGGGATAGACCGCCTCGACCAGCTCTCCTCCGATCGCCTCGACCATCTCAACGATCTGCTGGTTCGAAACGCCGGCCGGGATGAACATCGAGATGTCGCGATCGACGGCTGGGTATTTCGGCAACGGCTGGTAACGGGCCTCGGCCGGTTTTAATTTAAACAGAGCGTCGAGGTCAAAGGCAAAGAAAAAAACCGGTTTGGTCAATTCAGCTCTTCGCGCGATGTCGGGATGAAGCGCTCCGAACTGACCGATCCCAGCCAGTTCCGCCCCCTTCCCCGGTTGGAGCAGCGCGTGTTCGGACGGAGCGATCGCCGGCATTTCTATACCGAGACCGGCCAGAAGGTTCTCGACGACCCCTTTAACAAAGAAATAATCGACCTCACCTTTGTCCAGAGCCGACATGAAAGGCCGTCCGCACAGGAGTCCGGTTACCCGCCACCCTTCCAGCGGCAGTTTCTCTTTGGACGGTTTAAAGACCCGCCCTATTTCAAAGATCATGACATTCTCGACCTGCCGGTTCTGGTTATGCTTCAGGACATTAAGCATTCCGGGCAAAAGCAACGGCCGGAGGACCGACTGCTCAACAGTCAGGGGATTGGACACTTTGACCGTTTGATCAGCCGGATAGCCGATCTGGGCCAGTTCCCGCGGGCCGATCAGGCTGTAGCTTTGGACCTCATCCAACCCTTCCCCGGTCAGTATTTCCCTGACCTTAGCGAGGAACGGGTCGAAACGCTCGACCTCTTTGCCAGGAAAAGAAGTGTTGGGAAGGGTCGGTTCGATCCGGTTAAAGCCCCAGATCCGCGCGATCTCTTCCACCAGGTCGATCTCCCGCTCAATATCCATCGCCCGGAATAACGGGATCTCGACTTTTAGTTTTTTGCCTTCAGCTTTCTTGACCTCAAAACCGAGCCGTTTCAGGATGCTGATCATGTCGCCTTCCGTAATATCCGCCCCCAGGATGGCGTTCACCCGCTCGGGACGCAATTCGATAACTTTTGGTTTCATCGCCTGGCCGATCGAATCGATCTTACCTTTGAGGACATCGCCCCGGCCCAGCTCGGCGATCAGCGCCGCACCCCGATCGAGCGCCTCTTCCACCGCCTCCCAGTCAACTCCGTAAGCGAAACGAACGGACGACTCGGTCCTGGTCTTGAGTAATTTGGATGTCCGGTTAACGGAGACGGAATTAAAGTAAGCCGATTCAAGGATGACCGTTTTGGTCGCGTTAGTTACCTCGGTATTGGCACAGCCCATCGTTCCGGCGACTGCGATCGTTTTATCCGGGTCGGCGATGACCAGCACGTCGCTCGGCAGTTCGTGTTCTTTCCCGTCCAGCGTCACAACTTTTTCGCCCGGATTGGCCCGGCGAACGATAATGAACTTATCTTTGACCAGGTTGGCGTCAAAGGCGTGCATCGGCTGGCCGAGCTCGAGCATTAGATAATTGGTCACATCGACGACATTATTGATCGCCCGCATCCCGGCCAGCTCCAACCTTTTTTTCAGCCATTCGGGCGATTCGCCGAGCTTAACGTTCTCGATCACTCGCGCCATATAGCGGGGACAGAGATCCTTATCGCGCACTTCAACTTTGACCGCGTCCTTGATCGACCGGCCAGTTTCTTTAACTTTGGCTTTGGCCTTATGGACCTTGAATTTAGTCAAAGCCGAAACTTCGCGGGCAATCCCACGGACGCTCCAGCAGTCGGCCCGGTTAGGGAGGATATCGATCTCGAGGACCTCGTTCGGCTGGACGGTCGTCTCCAGGCCGGCCATCGTCATCATTTCCGCCAGTTGGTCGGCACTGGCGCGAAAACTGATCAGCTCTTTTAGCCACTCTATTGGTACTCTCATTAAAATTGTTCCAAAAAGCGGAGATCATTCTCGTAAAGCAAACGAATGTCATCAATACCGTATTTCAACATGGTGATCCGGTCGATCCCCATGCCAAAAGCGTAACCGCTCACCTTTTCCGGGTCGTAGCCGACCGACTTAAAAACGTTCGGGTCGATCATCCCGGAACCAAGGACCTCCAGCCAACCGGTCTCTTTGCAGAGCCGGCACCCTTTTCCCGCGCACATCATGCATTCGACGTCGACCTCGGCCGACGGTTCGGTGAACGGGAAAAAGCTCGGCCGGAAACGGACATTCCGCTCTTGGCCAAACATCTGGCGGAGAAATTCGGTCAGCGTCCCTTTCAGGTCGCCGAAGGTCACCTTCTTATCGACCAGAAACCCTTCCAGCTGGTGAAAGACCGGCGAATGGGTGGCGTCAGAATCGCAGCGGTAAACGCGTCCCGGAGCGATGATCGCCAGCGGGGGCTTTCTTTTCTCCATCACCCGGACCTGGACCGGCGAAGTGTGGGTCCGGAGCAGAGTATCGTCCTTAATGAAGAAGGTCGACCACATATCGCGTGACGGATGATACGGCGGAATGTTCAGGCCATCGAAATTGTAATATTCGGTCTCAACCTCCGGTCCTTCGGCCGTTTCGAAGCCGAGCCGGAAGAATATCCCTTTGGCTTCTTCCATAACCTGGGTTAAGGGATGATACTTGCCGCGGCGGATCCCCTTCCCCGGCAATGTGACATCAACTTTTTCCGCGGCGATCTTTTGCGACTGTTCACCCTGCAGGAGAATATCGTGGCGGTCGCGAAGCGCCCCTTCGATCGTGTGCTTGGCCGCGTTGACCAGAGCGCCGACCTTGGGCCGCTCTTCAGGAGATAATGAACCGAGCGACTTGAGAAGTGACATTAACTCGCTACTCTTGCCGGCAAAGCGGATCCGCGCCTCATCAAGCGCCGCGACCGTCTGCGCCCCGGCAATGACGTTTAATGCTTCATCCGTCAGTTGTTTGATCTTATTTTCCATTTATATTTAAGCCCTCACCCGCCAACGCTAAACCTGCCCCCCCTCTCCCAGAGGGAGAGGGGTAA
Source organism: Candidatus Margulisiibacteriota bacterium (assembly GCA_041658645.1). Classification (NCBI taxonomy): domain Bacteria; kingdom Bacillati; phylum Candidatus Margulisiibacteriota; species Candidatus Margulisiibacteriota bacterium. The sequence continues at coordinate 113,222 of JBAZZV010000004.1, read as the reverse complement.
AATTCGGAATGTAGCGGCGACCTTCAGGTCGCCAAATAATGGCGGTCTAAAGACCGCCGCTACGCTGCCTCGATATCTCGTAAAGCAAAATCGCCGTGGTCACACTGGCATTCAGCGATTCGGCCTTCCCTGCCATTGGAACTTTGATCACTTCATCTGCCAGTTCAATGATTTCCTCGGCCAATCCGGCACCTTCATTCCCGATCAAAACTGCTACCGGTCCCTTTAGCTCGGTGTCAGAACAACTCTTTTCCGCTTCAGCCGATGTAGCAATAATTTTAACATTATTCTTCTTTAATTGCTTGATGGTTTCCGCGTCGTCCTCGACCGTCACCAGCGGCAGGTGAAAAAGAGAGCCCATCGTTGAGCGAACGACTTTCGGGTTATACAGGTCAACTGTCCCTTTGGAAAGAATAACTCCGGTCGCCCCAAGAGCGTCAGCCGAGCGAATAATAGTCCCGAGGTTCCCTGGGTCCTGTATCCCGGCACAGTAAACGATCAAAGTCTTGGCGCCCTTTAACAACTCATCGAGCTTAGACTGAAATGTTCGGACGACCGCCAGGACACCTTGCGGAGCATCAACTTCCGATAGCGCGGCAAACTCTTTGCTCGAGACCTTATAAGCCGGCACGCTAAGCCCGATCAACTTTTCGACGATCGGCAAGCGCTCCGCGTAGACGATGAACTCGATCCGCTGGCCGGCTTCTTCCACCAGATGCGGTCCCTCGACCACGAACTTCCCCTCTTTCCGCCGGGCGGAGCGCTTTTCGAGAAGATTTTTGACTAGTTTGAGTTTTTCTTTCATGGCTGGTTAGCGCCCCTCACCTATCTTGGGCAAAGCTAAAGACCCTCTCCCAGAGGGAGAGGGGTTTTGAAAGGGTATTTTGTTCCTTATTAGGAAGCTTTTCACTTTTTTGTTTATTATATTGCGGTTTTGAGCCACCGCTTCATTCTCGATACGAATAATACTAACCCCCTTCGAGCAAATTACATCGTCCCTCGCCTCATCATACTCTCTTCGTCTTTTGTGAATGCCCCCGTCAACTTCGATTGCTAACGCGATCTGGTCACAATAGAAATCAACTACAAACCCTTCAATAACATGTTGTCTCCTGAATTTCAACCCATAACAACGCCTATCCCGCAACTGCATCCAAGCCAACTTCTCGGCATCGGTCTGATCACTTCTCAACTGCCTGGCAAATACTTTCTTAATCGGCTTCATCTCTACTCCCTTCCCCCAAAACCCTTCTCCCTTTGGGAGAAGGTCCTAATCCTCAACGCATCTAGATGAGGGCCCTAAACTCCTCTTCCGAAATCACCTCAACCCCCAACTTCTTCGCCTTCTCGTACTTCGACCCCGGGTCAGTACCAGCCACGACATAACTAGTGTTTTTAGAAACTGACCCGGAAGCCGAGCCGCCAAGCTTGCGCACCAATTCCTCGGCTCCCGGTCGGGTATAATGCTCCAGCCCACCCGTAAAGACGAAAGTTTTCCCTTTTAACGGCTGCGGCCCCTTAGTTCCTAGTTCCTTAGTTCTTACTCCCGCTTTCTTCAACTTCTCAATTAAGTGTATATTCCCCTTCTGTTTAAAGAAGGTAACGATCGATGCTGCAACTTTTGGCCCAACCTCATGGACCTTGGACAGTTCTTCTTCGTTGGCCTTGGCCAGGTGGTCGATGTCGCTAAAATGGTCGGCCAGGATCTGCGCCGTTCGTTTGCCGACCATCCGAATACCAAGAGCATAGAGCATTCTTTCGAACGGCCGGTCTAGGCTCGCTTTGATCGAGTTGACGACATTCTGGGCAGATTTATCGGCCATCCGCTCCAGCTTCATGATATCCGCCTTATCTAGCGTGTAAAGGTCAGCCGCGTCTTTGATCAACTCTTTGGCAACTAGTTGATCGATCAAAGCTGGTCCTGCGTGTTCAATATCCATTGCTTCGCGGGAAGTAAACAAACGGACGCGCCCCATCACCTGGGCCGGACAGGTCGCGTTAGTACAGCGGGCGATCGCTTCGCCTGCTGGCTTAAAGATCTCCGCTCCGCAGACCGGGCACTTATGCGGCATTTTAAATTCTTTCTCATGGCCGGTCCGTTTCGACTTGATGACTTCTACAACCTCCGGAATAACTTCCCCCGCCCGCTGGACCTTCACGTGGTCGCCGATCTTGATCTCTTTGCGGCGAACCTCGTCCTCATTATGCAATGTCGCCCGTTTGACTATGACCCCAGCCAGGTGGACCGGTTTCAAGTAAGCAACAGGCGTGATCGCTCCCGTCCGCCCAACCTGGACCTGAATATCTTCGATGATCGTCACCGCCTGCATTGGCGGATATTTGAAGGCGGCCGCCCAACGGGGAGCGCGTGCGGTAAAACCGAGTTTTTCCTGTTCGGTCAGGCTGTTAACCTTGATCACTATCCCATCGATCTCGTAATCCAGCTTTTCTCGTGCCGTTTCCCAGTGTTTAATGAACTTTTGGACCTCTTCGATCCCGTGACAGAGCTTAATGTTTGGATTAACTCGAAAACCAAGCTCTTTAACTCTCTCTAAAGTCTCCTGGTGCGTCTTCAGTTTCGGTTCAGTTTCAGCAAAGTAAACCCATATTGTTAATGGTCTTTTCGCAGTAACCTTTGGGTCGAGTTGGCGAAGTGATCCAGCTGCTGCGTTACGCGGGTTTGCGAACCTCGGATCTCCAACCTCTTCCCGATCTTCATTAAGTTTTGCCAGTTCCTTAACCGGCAAGTAAACCTCACCCCTCACTTCCAAATCGACAGTTTCCGGCAATGACATCGGAATAGCCTTAATCGTTTTTAGGTTTGAGGTAATGTCTTCCCCATGTATACCATCGCCCCGCGTAGAACCGACAGAGAATTTCCCTTTCTTATAAGTTAATGTTACAGCCAACCCATCAATCTTGAGCTCGCATACATAATCAACATGTTCTTTCCCTAAACCTTCCCTAACCCGACGGTCAAAATCATCTAACTCTTCTTCGCTCATCACATTGTCCAACGAAAGAAGTGGTTTTTTGTGAGTAACGGTTTTAAAGGACTTTAAAGGCTCGCCACCCACCCGCAAGCTGGGAGAATCTGAAATCAGTAAATCCGGATATCGACGCTCTATTTCCTGAAGCTCTCTAAAGACCTTGTCATAAGACTCATCCCTTATTAAGGGTAAATCCTTCCCGTAATATAACTTATCTGATTCTCGAATCAGTGTCTTTATTTCTTCTAGTCTCTTTTTAGTTCTTTCCTTGTCCATTACCTTCCTCACCCCGCCGCGACTGCGTCGCGGCACCCCTCTCCATTTTCAATGGAGAGGGGAAAATCGTTCTTTTGATGGTTTTTAGGACTGAATCCAGTGAGTTTATTACTTGTTCGTTTTTGAAACGAAGTACTTTTATCCCTAACGACCTCAAGACTTGCTCTCTTTCACGGTCATATTCTACCCTATTGGCATGTATTGCGCCATCCAGCTCAATGGCCAAGTTATGCGTCGGACAGAAGAAATCAAGGATAAAGCCACTGATCGGATGCTGACGGCGAAACTTGACCCCTACCATCCCCCGATCGCTCAAATATTTCCAAAGCAACTTTTCGCTTGGAGTCATCCTCTTACGCAGTTCCCTAGCACCTAAGATTGTTCTGTATTTACTGTCATTTCTCTTCATCAATTAACCGTTTATAGATATCCCCCTCTCCATCGCAGATGGAGAGGGGGAGCGCTCACTTTGGCACAGCTAGGGGGTGAGGAGGGCATCTAGCCAGCTCACCTCAACGCCTCTCGGGAGTGAGGATTGCCTCCACCGGAATTATAATGCTATCCAACTGTCCTATCTTGGCCAGGGTGACGATTGTCTCGAGGTCATGGGCCTGGGAGAGACGGAACGGATGGGCATAGGTCCTGACCAGCCGGGAGAGATGGGCGCCGCAACCGAGATCGTCACCTATGTCGACCGCCAGTTGGCGAATGTAGGTCCCCTTGGAGCAGAGGACGGAAAAGGAAACAAGAGGTGACGCGTAATGCGTAACGCGTAAATCGTAAATGGTAATTTTTCTCGACTCCCGCTTGACCTCGATCCCCCGGCGAGCCAGGTCATAGAGCCGCTGGCCTTTGATCTTGATCGCCGAATACATCGGCGGCACCTGCTCGATCTCTCCAATGTATTTCTTAAATGCCTCTTCGATTTGTTCTTTGGTCATTGTAATTTGCCAATTGTTTTGAAGTTGGATGTTTGAAGTTTGAAGTTTCCCCTCGGCATCCCCCGTATCCGTCGTCACCCCGAGTGTCATATCCCCTTCGTATCCCTTATCGCCGTTCAGGAAGTACTGGATGCTCTTGGTCGCTCGGCCAAGAAAAACGGGGAGAACGCCGGTCGCCATCGGGTCGAGCGTGCCGGAGTGGCCGACTTTTTGGACCCTAGTCAGGCCGCGGATCTTGGCCACTACATCGAATGAGGTCCAACCTGGCGGCTTGTTAACGATAATTATGCCGTCCATAACTTATACCAGGAACTGGGAAGCTTTTATGATCTTGGCGGCCTCGGCCACCACTTTAGCGACCACCTCGTCGCCCGGCCCTTCCACGACCGCGCCGGAAGCTTTGACATGGCCGCCCCCGCCAAAACGGCGGGCGATCTCGGAAACGTTGACCTTCTCCTTGGAACGGAAATTGATCTTGGTCTTCCCCTTCTCTTCCCGGAAAAGGATGGCGACCTCGACCCCCTCCGTCGCTCTGATCCGGTCGACCACCCCGGTCAGATCATCCGGTTTGGCTTTGGCCTCGGCCAGCATCTTTTCCGTGACTATCCCCCAGGCCAGCTTGCCGTCGGGCGAGAACTGCATGTCGGCCAGGATCCGGCCGGAGAGCTTGATCGAGGGGACCGACTTGGTGTCGTAGATCCGGGTCGAGACATCATGAGGGCTAACGCCAGCCTTGAGCAGCTCGGCGGCGATCAGGAAGGTCTTGACCGTGGTGTTCTCGTAGCGGAAATTGCCGGTATCGGTGATGATCGCGGCGTAGAGGCACTCGGCCATTTTCCGGTCGATCTTGCAATCGAGGCCGACCACCAGGTTATAGACCAGCTCGGCGGCCGAAGAAACGTTCCGGACGTAATTTAGATCCCCGAAATTGGTATTGTCCGGATGATGGTCGATATTGATGATGAACGGAGTGACTTGCCGCAGATCGAGCTTATGCCCGGCCCGGGCGAGATCGGAGGAATCAAGGACGAAACCGAGGTCGAAGCGCTGGGACATCAGGATCTCGCGCTTGATCCGCTCGAACCCCGGCAGGAAACGGTAAACTTTCGGCAAGGAATCCTGGCAATAAAGGGTGACATTTATCCCCTGCTGTTCCAGGGCCATCCCCAGGGCGAGGACGGAGCCGATCGCGTCGCCGTCCGGATCGATATGACCGGTGACGATCGCGGTCTTAGCGTCTTTTAGGCGGCTTTTTATTTGTTCGAGTTCGTGTTTCATCCGTTCCCAGCTTTCTCATCGCGGCCAGCACCCGGCTCCCGCGCTCCAGCGAATCGTCACGGACAAAGCGGATCTGCGGCACGCTCCGGAACTCCAAGCTCTCGCCCAGCTCACCGCGGATAAAGCGGCTGGCCGAAAACAGGCCGGCCATCCCCGCCTGCTTTTGTTCCTCGTCGCCCATGATGCTGACGTAGATGGCGGCGCTCGTGAGATCGGGGGAAAGCTTGACCCGGGTAATGCTGATAAAACCGATGCGGGGATCGTTGACATCCTCGCGGATGATCCGGCTGACTTCAGCCCGGATCAGTTCTTCGCTCCGTTCCTGCCTGGTCATCTCTGGCGCGGTTTTTCGCGGACCTCGAAGTTCTCGATAATGTCGCCGGACTTGAAATCGTTATAGCCGGGGATCGAAATGCCGCACTCAAAGTTCTGTTCCACGCTCTTGGCGTCGTCCTTGAAGCGCTTCAGGGTCTCCAGCTTCCCTTCGTAGATCTTCTCCTTGCCGCGGAAAATGCGCAGGCCGGTGCCGCGGGTCATCTTCCCGTCGGTCACGAAACAGCCGGCGATCGAGCCAACCTTAGAGAAAGAGAAAAGCTGTCTGACCTCGGCGTGGCCGGTAATGATCTCTTCGTACTCCGGTTCCAGCAACCCTTCCATCGCCAGTTTAACGTCATCGATCAGATTATAGATGATATTGTACTGCCGGACCTCCACCCCTTCATCTTTGGCCAGGCTTTCGGCCGACCCTTCGGTGCCGGCGTTAAAACCGACCAGGATAGCGCTCGAGGCTTTGGCCAGCATGACATCCGACTCGTTGATCAGCCCGACCCCGTCGTGGATAACATGGACCGAAATATTGCCGACCTTCAGGTCGCCCAGCGTCTTGAGGATAGCGTCCAGAGAGCCCTGCATGTCGGCCTTGACCACCAGGTTGAGGTCGATCCCCGCCACCCCTTCTTTGACGTGCTTCGAGAAATCTTCCAGCGAGACAACTTTGCCGCGGATCGTCTTATTACGCGTGATTGCCACCGCTTCGGCCGCCAACCGCGCCTCTTTTTCCGTCGGCAGGCCGCGCAGCATATCGCCCGGCGTCGGCACCGCCAGGAAGCCGAGGAGCTCGACCGGCATGGAGGGACCGGCTTTATCCAACCGGACACCGGTATCGGTCAGGAGCGCCCTGACCTTGCCGTAAGTTTGGCCGCAGGTAAAAACATCCCCGACTTTAAGCGTACCGTTCTTGATCAGGACCGTCGCGACCGCGCCGCGCCCTTTATCCAGGCGGGCTTCGATCACCACCCCCAGCGGGACCGCCTCCGGGTCAGCTTTCAATTCCAAGACATCGGCCAGCAGGAGGACCATTTCGAGCAGTTCATCGATCCCGGTCAAGGCCTTGGCCGAAACCGGCACAGTGACCGTTTGGCCACCCCACTCTTCCGGGGCCAGACCATGGTCGGAGAGCTGTTTTTTGACGTTGTCTGGGTTAGCGTCCGGCTTGTCAACTTTATTGATGGCCACAATGATCGGCACGCCGGCCGCTTTGGCATGGTTGATCGCTTCGATCGTCTGCGGCATGACACCGTCATCCGCCGCCACGACCAGGATAACGATGTCGGTCACTTTGGCGCCGCGGGCGCGCAGGGCGGTAAAAGCTTCGTGGCCCGGGGTGTCAAGGAAAGTCACCTTCCGCCCGTTCACTTTCACCTGATAGGCGCCGATATGCTGGGTAATGCCGCCCGCCTCGCTCTCGGCGACTTTGGTCTTGCGGATAGCGTCAAGCAGTTTGGTCTTGCCGTGGTCAACGTGGCCCATGACCGTAACGACCGGCGGCCGGGTGGCCCGCCGCTCGATCTTCGACTCATAAGCCTTGGGAGCGGCAAGTTTCGCTTCCCGCAAGACGATCTCTTTACCGAAAACGGCCGCCACATCCCGGGCCAATTCCGCGGAGATCCGCTGGTTGATCGTCACCATCAGGCCCTTCCTCATCAATTCCTTGATCAGATCGGACGCCTTGATCACTAATTTCTCCGATAAGTCTTTGACGGACACTTCATCAGTCTCAATGATCATGGCTGGCGCGGCTTTAGGTGGAACAACCGGTGGAGGGACAGGCACAGGAGCCGGGACAGGAGCAGGAGCAGGAGCAGGAACAGAAGCAGGAGCAGAAACTGGAGTAGGAACTGGCGCAGGTTCTGGCTTGGCTTTATTCACCTTGGGTGCCAGCAAGTCCCTGACTATCTTAGCGGCATCTTCTTCCAGCGAGGAAGAGGCGGTCTTGGCCGCCACCCCCAATTCCTTCAATTTGAGCAGCAGCTCTTTACTGGTCGTCTGCAATTCTTTGGCGAGTTCGCTGACCCTGATCTTTGCCATTTACTCTGTCTGACTCCCTTCCTCTTGGGGGGCTGCTTCCGTGGCCGCTTCCGGCTCCACGACAGCTGGACCATCCGGCAATAATTTTTCAGCCGCTTCGTCGGGAACGGTCGAGTTGGCCGCCTTGACCGAATAGCCCATCTCGCGCAGTTTGTTGATCAGGTCGTTGCTCGAGAGGTCGAGTTCCTTGGCCAACTCGTGGACCTTCATTTTGGGCCGCTTGCTCTCAACTACCGGCTTGGGCCCTTCGGCCGAGACCAGATCTATCTTCCAGCCGGTCAATTTGACCGCCAGGCGGACGTTCTGCCCTTCTTTGCCGATCGCCAGTGAAAGCTCCTTTTCGGGTACCCAAACTTTGGCCGACTTTTCCGCTTCATTCAGCTCGACCTTCTGGACCTTGGCCGGGCTAAGTGAATTGGTGATGAATACTTTTTGGTTCTCGCTCCATTCGACGATATCGATCCGCTCCGGACCGAGCTCGCGGACGATATTCTGGATCCGCTGGCCCATGTGCCCGACACAGGTCCCGACCGCGCCGACATTCGGGTCGTTGGAACGGATCGCCACTTTGGTCCGGCGGCCGGCTTCGCGGGCGATCCCCTTGATCTCGAGGATCCCCTCTTTGATCTCGGGGACCTCCATTTCAAAAAGTTTGCGGACCAGGTTGGGATGAGAGCGGGAGATTACGACCAGCGGCCCTTTGGGGGTCTTTTTGGTCTCGACCAGGTAAAGCTTGACGTAGTCCTTTTCCCGAAGCGATTCGCCGGGGATCTGCTCGCTGGTGGAGAGAACTGTCTCCAGCCGCCCCAGGCTGATCAGGTAGCCGCCATATTCGCGCCGCTGGACGGTCCCGGTGACCAGTTCCCCCTGCTTTTTGGCGTATTCCTCGAAAGCGTCTTCTTTCTCCGCTTCCCGGAGGCGCTGGAGAATGACCTGCTTGGCAGTCTGGGCGGCAAAACGGCCGAAATCGGCCGGGGTGACGTCGTCTTCTCCGGCTTCGGTCAACTTGAAGATCCTGACCTCGCCATCGTCGGTGATCCTCGCTTCCAGGACATCTTCTTCCTTAAAGCGTTTCTTGGCCGCCGAGAGGAGAGAGGCTTTGATGGCGCTAACGAGGGTCTCTTTGGATATCCCCCGGTCGCGATGGATCTCTTCCAGCATTTCCTGGAAATGGTCGATCTTCATAAAACCCCCTTATAAGCTAAAAAAAGTGGGAGAATATCCCACTTGTCCCTGCGAACTGCTCTGTTTCCCTAATGCCCAAACATTATAACAATCCACTACAAATTTGTCAACAAAACCTCACCCCTTTCTTGCGACTTCGTCGCAATTCATTCCCCTCTCCATCTTCGATGGAGAGGGGTCTACACTTTGGTAAAGATGAGGTGAGGAGGATAAAAAAAGGGCCAGGTTTTCACCCGGCCCTTCCTTTTTAAGACAAGCTAGACTACATCATATCCCCATAACCGCCGCCTTGAGGCATGGCCGGCATCTTGGGTTTATCAGTTTCCGGCTTCTCGGCCACCAAGACTTCGGTGGTCAGGAGCATGGAAGCGATCGAAGCCGCGTTCTGCAGCGCCGACCGGGTCACTTTGAGCGGGTCAACGATCCCGGCCCGGAACAGGTCGACGAAGCCGAAGTTCTGGGCATCAAACCCCCACCCTTCTTTCTCCTTCTTCACCCGTTCCACGACCACGGAACCTTCCCAACCGGCGTTATTGGCGATCTGCTTGAGCGGCTCTTCGAGCGCCCGCAGCACGATCCCCGCGCCGATCTTTTCGTCACCGGTCAACTTGGCAAACTGCTCGGCCAATTTCGGCAGAATATGGATAAAGGCCGAACCGCCGCCGGAGATGATCCCCTCTTCAACCGCCGCTCTGGTGGCCGACAAGGCATCTTCGATCCGGTGCTTTTTCTCCTTCAACTCGGTCTCGGTCGCGGCGCCCGCCTTGATGACCGCCACCCCGCCGGAGAGCTTGGCCAGCCGTTCCTGCAGTTTCTCCTTATCATAAGAAGAATCAGACAGGTCGATCTCTTTCCGGATCTGGGCGACCCGGTCCTTGACCGCTTTGGCCGCACCGGCCCCTTCGATGATCGTGGTGTCTTCCTTGCGGACGACGATCTTTTTGGCCTTGCCGAACCAGGCGTCGTCAACGTTCTCGAGAGAAAGCCCTTTCTCCTCGGAGATGACTTCGCCGCCGGTCAGGACCGCGATATCTTCCAGCATCGCCTTGCGCCGGTCGCCAAAGCCGGGGGCTTTGACCGCCACGGCGTTCAGGGTGCCGCGCAACTTATTGACGACCAGGGTCGCCAGCGCTTCGCCTTCGATATCGTCGGCGATGATCAAGAGCGGTTTACCCGCCTGGACCACCTTTTCCAGCGCCGGCAAGAGGTCCTTGACCGCGCTGATCTTCTTTTCGGTGATCAGCATATAGCAATCTTCCAGGACGCACTCCATCCGCTCACGGTCGGTGACCATGTACGGTGAGGCATAACCCTTGTCGAACTGCATACCTTCCACCACTTCGAGGGTCGTGTCGATCCCTTTCGATTCCTCAACGGTGATGACCCCGTCCTTGCCGACTTTCTCCATCGCGTCGGCGATCAGGGTGCCGATCTCGGGATCGTTATTGGCCGAGATAGACGCGACCTGGGCGATCGCCTCCCGGTTCTCGACCGGCTTGGCCTGCTTCTTGAGCTCGGCCACGGCCAGGTCGACCCCGGTCTGGATGCCGCGCTTCAGGGCCATCGGATTGACCCCGGAGACGACATTCTTGAGCCCTTCCTTGAAGATGATCTGGCCCAGCACGGTCGCGGTGGTCGTACCGTCACCCGCGATATCATTGGTCTTGCTGGCGATCTCTTTCAGCAGCTGGGCCCCCATGTTCTCGTACGGGTCTTCGAGGTCGATCTCCTTGGCGATGGTCACGCCATCGTTAGTGATCGTCGGCGAGCCCCACTTCTTCTCGAGGACAACGTTGCGGCCTCGCGGGCCTAAAGTGATCTTAACGGCATTGGCGACCTTGGACACGCCTTTCTCCAGCTTCCGCCAAGCCTCATCTCCAAACATCATTTCTTTTGCAGCCATTTCATCCCACCTCCTTAAAATTAGCCTTTGATCGCCAGAATATCCCGCTCGGCCAGGATGATGTATTCATCACCCTCGAGCTTGACCTCGGTCCCGCCGTATTTGCTGTAGATGACCCGGTCACCTATCTTCACTTCCGGCAGAACTTTCTGGCCGTTGTCGAGGATCCGTCCGCTCCCTACCGCGACCACCGTCCCTTCCGACGGCTTTTCTTTCGCGGCGTCCGGCAGGACGATCCCAGACTTCGTCTTCCCCTCTTCCGGTTCGGGTTTAATGACTACCCGATCACCGATCGGGGTCAACTTTTTACTTACCATGTAGAATTCACCTCCCCAACTTGTTAGCACTCATGCCTATAGAGTGCTAACATAATAACATGAGGGTTCGAAGCCTGTCAAGAGGAGCTTGGGGAATTTACAAAACCATGTAGCGGCGGTCTTTAGACCGCCATGTTTTAGGTGGCGACCTAAAGGTCGCCTCTACATATTTTAAAAGACCTACCTAAAAAGCATCTGATGGAACGCCACTAAAACCGGCCCCAAAACAAGAGAGACGATCGACATCAGTTTAATGAGAATATTCATCGCCGGGCCGCTGGTATCCTTGAAGGGATCGCCAACAGTATCGCCGACCACCGCCGCCGCGTGGATCGGCGTCCCCTTCCCACCCAGGTACCCCTCTTCGATCAATTTCTTACCGTTATCCCAGATCGCCCCGGAATTGGCCAGCATAATGGCCATCGGCACGCCGACACAGAGCGACCCGGCTAGTAACCCACCCAAAGCCTCCGGCCCAAGGACGATCCCGGTCACGACTGGAATGACCACCGCCGAGATCCCAGGCAGGATCATTTCATTCAAAGCCGCGGTGGTACTGATATCAACGCACCTTTTGACGTCAGGCTTGGCTTTCCCCTCCAGCAACCCCTTGATCTCGCGGAACTGCCGGCGAACCTCTTCCACCATCTTAAAGGCCGCCCGGCCGACCGCCTGCAAGGTCATCGAAACATAGGCAAAAGGAATTAAGCCGCCGATAAAAAAGCCGATGACCACTTCCGGCTTCAAGATGTCGATCGACTTGAGCCCGACCGCCTGGGTATAAGCGGCAAACAGCGCTAAAGCCGTCAGCGCCGCCGAGCCAATGGCAAAACCCTTCCCCATCGCCGCAGTCGTATTGCCGAGCGAATCAAGTCTGTCGGTTATGGTCCTGACCCCCTCCGGTTCCCCCGCCATGGTAACGATCCCGCCGGCATTATCGGCGATCGGCCCGTAAGCATCGACCGACATGATGATCCCGGTCGTGCCGAGCATTCCGACGGCCGAGATGGCAATACCGTACAGCCCGGCGAACTTATATGATATGTATATAGCGCCGCAGATCGCGAGTATCGGCAGGATCGTGCTCTTCATCCCGATCGCCAGCCCGGTAATGATATTGGTCGCCGCACCCGTCTTGCAGGCATCGGCGACTTCTTTCAGTATCTTCCCGGAAGTGTAAGCCTCGGAGATCAGGCCGACGACGATGCAGACCAGCATCCCGGAGAGGATCGCCCAGAAGACGCCGAGATCGCCAACGGTCAACCGCGTTAAATAATAAGCCGACAGGATAAAGACCAACTGCGCGGCATAGGTCGAATAACGGAGGGCCGCCTGCGGGTCGATCTTCTGGATGAGGCGGATAAAGAGGACGCCGAGGACCGAGGCGAGTGTCCCGGCCGCGACCAGCAACAAGGGGAGGATCATCCAGGAGAACGGAGCAGCCAGCATCAGCGCGCCAATCGCTACGGTCGCCACAACCGCCCCCACATACGATTCAAAAAGGTCCGCCCCCATCCCCGCCACGTCACCAACATTGTCCCCCACGTTATCGGCAATGACCGCCGGGTTCCGCGGATCATCTTCGGGGATCCCCGCTTCTATCTTGCCGACCAGGTCGGCGCCGATATCGGCCGATTTGGTATAAATACCGCCGCCCACGCGGGCGAACAAAGCAATCGACGAAGCACCCATGGAAAAACCGCTGACCACCGCCGCTTTCAGCGCCAACCCCTTGACCAGGAGAAAGATCGTCCCGAGACCAAGGACACCGATCGAAGCGACCGCCATTCCCATGACCGCCCCGCCGGAAAAAGCTATCCCTAAGGCCCGCGGTTCGTCACGGTCAGCCGCCGCGGCCGCCGTGCGGACATTCGCCCGGGTCGCCGCGTTCATCCCGATATAGCCGGCGAGCATGGAGCAGAAGCCGCCAAAGATGAAGGCGAGAGCGACGTAAATGTTGGTCAAAAAAGTTAGGGCAAGGAAAATAACGGCCATGAAATAGGAGACGACGCGGTATTGGCGGTTAAGGTAGACCATGGAGCCTTCGTGGATCAACGCCGCGATCTCGCCCATTTTAGCCGGACCGGCCGGGGCTGCGAGGATATGCCGGAAAAGATATCCGGCAAACAACAAGCCGAGCAGCCCGGCGGCCATTACATATAACATACTGGGCGCATTATAATGTATGTTATAATTTTGTTCAATGTTTAAGATCACCGAACGGCAATACCACATCATCTTGAAACAAGCCCAGGACTCCTTCCCTTACGAAGCGGGGGGGATATTGGGGGGGCGGGAAGATACTATCCTCGGGGTTTTGCCGATAGCTAACAAAGCTTTCGAGAAAGGGACCCAGACTTTTAGCCTGGGAAACGATGACCTCGAACGGGCCTACCATTTCCTGGTCAAGCACAAACTGGAATATCTGGGGGTCTACCACACCCACCCCAAAGGGATCCCCTATCCGTCAGAGCAGGACCTCGCCCATAACCAGAAGTATCTTTTTATCATCGGCCTGCGCGACCGCTATAATCCGGAGCTCTATGCCTGGCGGGTCGAGGACGGCCGGGTCTTCCGGGAAGACGTTAAGATCATCAGCGACCTGGGGGTAACCGTGATCGACGTTAATACCGGCCAGCCAAAAATGTCAGAATATCTCTCGCGCGAGGCGATGACCAAGCTCGGCAAGCTGATCGACGACTGGATCGCCGGCAAAGAGCCGGAGTACCCAAAACTGGAACCGAAAAACTGGGACGCCTCTAGCTTCAGCACTTTCGCTTAGGAGAGAACATGGACCTTTTTGACGCTAACGAAAAAAGATATAAGGAAAAGAACGCCCCCCTGGCCCATCGGATGGCCCCGCGGACGATCGAGGAGATCGTTGGGCAGGCCCATATCCTGGGCAAAGGACAACTCCTGCGACGGCTGATCGAGACCGACAAGGTCGCTTCGGTCATCCTCTACGGCCCGCCCGGCACCGGCAAGACGGTCATCGCCCGGGTCATCGCCAATTCGACCAAAGGCCATTTCGAGTGGCTCAACGCGACCGTGGCCAAGGTGGACGATATCCGCAAAGTCAGCCTGGAAGCCAAAGAGCGGATCAAGCACCACGGGGTCAAGACGATCCTTTTCCTCGACGAGATCCACCGTTTCAACAAGTTACAGCAAGATGCCCTCCTCCCCGATGTCGAAGAAGGGAATGTTATCCTGATCGGCGCAACGACCGAGAACCCTTTCTTCTACGTCAATTCGGCCCTGATCTCCCGCTCCAATGTCTTTGAACTTAAGCCGCTGAAAACGGACGACTTGCGGCAGATCATAACTAACGCCCTGGCCGATAAAGAGCGCGGGTTAGGCGCCTTCAAGATCAAGCTGACCGAGGAAGCGCTCGCCCACCTGGCCAAATTGTCGGACGGTGATGCCCGGCGCGCCCTCTCCGCCCTGGAGTTGGGGGTCCTCTCGACCAAACCGGACCTGCCTGCCGGACAGGCAGGTAAAAAAGGAATTATCGATTTCACGCTAAAAGTCGCCGAAGAATCGATCCAGAAGAAGGCGGTCGTCTACGACAAAAAGGGGACCGGGCATTACGACACCATCTCCGCTTTTATTAAATCGATGCGGGGTTCTGACCCCGATGCCGCCCTCTATTACCTGGCGAAAATGATCTACGCCGGGGAAGATCCCCGGTTTATCGCCCGGCGGATCGTCATCTGCGCCGCCGAGGATGTCGGCAACGCCGACCCGCTCGCTCTCGTCGTGGCCAATTCGGCCATGCAGGTCGCCGAGTTCGTCGGGCTCCCCGAAGCGAGGATCCCGCTCGCCCAGGCCGCCGTCTACGTGGCTACCGCGCCCAAGAGCAACGCTGCTTATATGGGAATAAATAATGCCATGAAAGATGTGGCAGAGAACCCAACCCTGGAAGTTCCAGAGCATCTAAAGAACGCCGTCTATGACGGTGAAAAAGAGCGGGGCAAAGGAAAAGGGTATAAATATGCCCATGATTCGGCCACCGGCTACGTCAAACAAGATTATCTCCCCTCACCCCGGAAATACTACGAGCCGAAAGATATCGGTTATGAAAAGAAGATCAAAGCCAGGCTGGACGAACTCTCCAAGCAGTAAACTTAGGGCTGTACGGTCGTTGTTGTTGACCCGCTGGTTGTGCTCGTACCGCCGTCGGGCGTGCCGCTCGCCGTCCCCAGCGGCGTAACTTCGGCCGAACTGCCCAGCGCTGTCGTTTCTAATGATCCTCTGCCGCTCGGCGGTAAAGTGGTCGTGGTGGTCGTCGTGGCCGGTAATCCGCCATTTGGTCCCATGCTGACCAAAATGAACCCGGCCGCGAAATTCCCGCCGCTCGGCTTGATGATCACGTAATCCTTGCTGGAAGCGATCTGCTCCCCGCTTTTGACCATGACGGAATAAATGACCTTGGTCACATCCTTGTGCTTGATCTCCTTATTATAGGAAGCGATGCCGTTGCTGTCGGTCAGATCAGAGCCGGCCCATTCCTCGACCACTTTGTCGTCAGGGGTCAGATGGGCAACGGAAAAAATGACTTTGGAGTTGACCAGCGGATAGGTGCTGGTATCCAGCGGATTATTCGCCGGCCCGGAAAAAACATAGGCGTTCAGCGAAACGGTCCAGCAAAAAGCGGCGCCAGCCAGGCCGGCAACGAGCCAAACGGTCAAGAGATATTTTTTCATTACTCGGCTATTATACCCCTCGCCCCCCAAAAGGCAAGGTGCTATAATCCGATCGCTATGCGATTACTCGGGGCGCACATGTCGACTGCGGGCGGGGTTGATCAAGCCCTCGATCGCGGTCTGTCGATCGGCTGTACCGCTATCCAGATCTTTGTCAAAAACAACAACCAGTGGCTCGGCCGGCCGTTATCGTCCGAAACAATCAACACCTTCGTCACGAACCGGGCAAGAGATAACCTGTTCGTCTTCGCCCACACCGGCTATCTGATCAACCTGGCGTCAAATGACCCGGCCAACCATGAAAATTCCATGCAATCGATGCGCCAGGAGTTAGAGCTGGCCGAGGCGTTGGGTTTGCCCTTCACCATCCTCCACCCCGGCTCACATTTGGGACAAGGCGAATTCCTTGGCCTCGGGCTTGTCGCAGCTAATTTAAAAAGGCTATTAAAAGAAACTAAAGGTTACAAGGTTAAAGTCTTACTCGAAACGACCGCCGGCCAGGGGACAAACCTCGGTTATAAGTTCGCCCAACTCGCTAAAATACTCGAGCTGGTCGGCGCGCCATCCCGGACCGGCGTCTGTTTCGACACCTGCCACGCCTTTTCCGCCGGTTATGAACTGCGAACCCCGGAAGGTTACGCGCTAACCTGGGAGGAATTTGACAAAACTATCGGCCTGGACAAACTATTGGCTTTCCATCTAAACGACTCTAAAACCGGCTTGGGGTCAAAAAAAGACCGTCATGAACACATTGGCAAAGGTGAATTAGGTCTGGAAGCTTTTCGCTTGATAATGAATGACGCGCGCTTTATAAAAACGCCGATGGTCCTGGAAACACCAAAAGACCCCGATCTGAAGCAGGATATCGAGAACCTAAAAGTTTTACGCAGCCTGATCACTTAGTGTCCTTAGTGTTCTTTGTGGTAAAATGTCTCCATGCGCAAGGGTTACGAAGACATCGGCTTTGCCAAGGTTGACCACCACCGGATGACCCGCAAAGGTTTCCCCGAAGTGATCTTTTGCCAGGGGAAAACCCCGCAACAGATCGCGAAGATTGCCCAGAAGATCTGGGCCAACGGCCATGATGTCCTCGCCACCAAAGCGGACAAAAAAGCGTATCAGGCGGTCAAGAAAACGCTTAAATCAGCTAAGTATCATGAATCCGCCAAAATAATCACCTCTCAACGAAAAACGAATCACAAACCACGAACCACGAATCACGACCTACAAATCGCCATTATCACCGCCGGAACTGCGGACTTACCCGTCGCCGAAGAAGCAGCCGTCACCGCGGAATTCCTGGGGCACAAAGTCGAGCGGATGTTTGACGTCGGGGTGGCGGGGATACATCGCCTGTTGCATAATCTCGACCGGATAAAGAAAGCCAAAGTTGTGATCGTCGTCGCCGGAATGGAAGGAGCCCTACCCTCAGTCGTGGGGGGCTTAATAGATAAACCGATCATTGCCGTGCCGACCAGCGTCGGCTACGGAGCGAACTTCAAGGGGTTATCCGCCCTGCTGACCATGCTCAACTCCTGTTCTCCCGGTATTGCCGTCGTCAATATCGACAACGGTTTCGGCGCCGCTGTCTTCGCCCACTCTATCCTCAAATGCGCCTAGCTTACTTCGACGCGCCAACTGGGCTATCTGGGAACATGATACTGGGAGCGATGTTGGACGCCGGGCTGGACTTGGGAATGCTAAAGGCTCAACTTGGAAACCTGCGAATAAACTTCGCGGTTTCCAAATCGAAGCGAGGAAACCGACCTGCCTGCCGGCAGGCAGGGACGTTTCAGTCTCAGGTTTCCGAGCATTTCAAACTGCTTATCACCAAAGCCAGAAAGAACGGTTTGACCGGCACCTTCTTTGACGTAAAGATCGCTAAAAAGGACCATCACCGTAATCTCAAAGATATCTTGAAGATCATTAACCAAAGCAAATTGAGCAAAGAAGTTAAAGAGTTAAGTACCCGAATATTCCGACGGCTGGCGGAGGCGGAGGCGAAGGTTCACGGGATGACGGTCAACCAGGTCCATTTTCACGAGGTTGGGGCGATTGACGCGATCGTCGACATTGTCGGCTTCTGTATAGGATTGGAAATAATGGGGATAGAAAAAGTCTATTGCTCTCCCCTCCCCAATGGCCAGGGTGTCATTAAGCACGCGCACGGCCTCCTCCCTAACCCCGCCCCGGCGACCGCCGAACTGCTCCGGGGTATCCCTACATATAATACAAAGATTAAAGGGGAACTGGTCACCCCGACCGGTGCTGCAATCATGTCGACCGTGGCGGAATTCACCGACCCGCCCAGAATGATCGTCACCGGCCTCGGTTACGGCGCGGGCAGCCTGGCCCTCCCTCAGCCTAACTTACTTAGGCTTTTCGTCGGAGCAGCGCAGTTGCCAGCTGAACATGATACTGTTTTGCTGATCGAAGCAAACATTGACGATCTGAACCCAAAGCTGTACGGCAAAACGATCAAAAAACTAATGCGCGCGGGCGCGCTCGATGCGTTCATCTCTCCGATCATTATGAAAAAAGAGCGCCGGGCCTTTAAGCTTTCGGTCCTCGTCCGGCCGGAGCTCCGGGACAAGATCCTGACCGAATTCTTTAATTCGACCACCACTTTTGGAATTCGAGTCTATCTGGCCTCGCGGGAAGTCTTAAAGCGGGAGTTCCGGACGGTCAAGACAAAGTACGGCCGGGCAAAAGTCAAACTCGGTTACCTGGGCGAGCGGTTAACCACCTTGGCGCCTGAATATGAGGGGTATAAACGGCTCTCTAAAAAGCATCGCCTCTCCCTAGCGACCATTCACCGCGAGATCGTTGACCGCGCTATTGCTTCTCTTTGAACAGCTCGACCTGTTCCTGCTGCCGGTCGCTGGCCGCTTTAACAAAACTGGCGAACAAAGGATGAGGGCGATTCGGGCGTGATTTGAACTCTGGATGGTATTGGGTGGCCAGGAACCACGGGTGGCCGGGAAGCTCCACCACTTCGACCAGGTCGGCCTCCGGATAAACGCCGGCCATGACCAGGCCGTTCTCTTCCAACTCTTTGCGAAAATCGTTGTTCAGCTCGTAGCGGTGGCGATGGCGCTCCTCGATCAAATCTTTGCCGTACGCCTGATGGAGCAGCGTCCCTTTTTTGATCTTGCAGGGATAAGCGCCGAGACGCATCGTCCCCCCTTTGTCGGTGATCGCCTTCTGTTCAGGGATAAAATCGATGACCGGATACTTCGACTCCGCGTCGAATTCCGAAGAATTGGCCCCTTTCATTTTGCAGACGTTGCGGGCGAACTCGATAACCGCGCACTGCATCCCCAGGCAGAGCCCGAGGAAAGGTATCCGGTTCTCCCGGGCATAACGGATCGCCCGGATCTTCCCCTCGATCCCGCGGGCGCCAAACCCGCCGGGGATCACGATCCCCTGGACGTTGCGGAAGAGCGCGTCCAGGTTCTCTTCGCTTTCCAGCTTTTCCGCGTTGACCCACTTGATCTCGATCGCTACTTTCTCCGGCAGGCCGCCGTGCTTTAAGGCTTCGACGATACTAATGTAGGAATCGCCCAGCTCGGTGTATTTACCGACGATCGCGATGCGGGCCTTTTTTTCCGGGCTCTTCATGTTCTCGACCATAGCGGCCCACTCGGCCAGGTCCCCCTTCTTGGCGGACAGGCCAAGGTATTTTAGGACGATCTCGTCCATCCCCTCGCGCTCCAGCGAGAGCGGGATCTCATAGAGCAGCGCGGCATCGGGCATGCCAACGACCGCCTCCTTGTCAACGTCACAGAAGAGGGAGATCTTTTCTTTCAGCTCCTGGCTAAGCGGCTCGCGCGAACGGCAGATAATGATATCAGGCTGGATGCCGATCTCCCGCAGTTTCTGGACGCTGTGCTGGGTCGGCTTGGTCTTGAATTCATGGGTGGTCTCGAGGAAGGGGACCAGGGTCACGTGGAGATTGACGCAGTTATCCCGGCCGACCTCCTTGCGGAACTGGCGGATCGCTTCCAGAAAAGGCAAACCCTCGATGTCGCCGACCGTGCCGCCGATCTCACAGATCACGACATCGAACTTCTCTTCTTTTGTCACCTGGCGGATCTTATCCTTGATCTCATTGGTAATATGGGGAACGACCTGGACGGTGCCGCCAAGGTAATCGCCCCGCCTCTCCCGGGTGATGACGTTCCAGTAGACCATGCCGGTCGTGACATTGTTCGCCCGACCGAGGTTAACGTCGATAAAACGCTCATAATGGCCGAGATCAAGGTCGGTCTCCGCCCCGTCGTCGGTCACAAAGACCTCGCCATGCTGGTACGGGTTCATCGTCCCGGGATCAACGTTGATGTAGGGATCAAGCTTCATGATCGAAACGGAGATGCCGCGCGATTTCAGCACCCGCCCGAGAGAAGCGGCGGCGATCCCCTTACCCAAGGAACTGACCACCCCGCCGGTCACGAAGATATATTTTGTGGTCATTTATTTTCTCCTCTCGTATTCGTCGTGAATCTCGCCGACGATCTCTTCGACCAGGTCCTCCAGGGTGACGACCCCCAGGGTATGCCCGAACTCATCGACCACGATCGCCAGGTGCTTGTATTCGGCCTGCATCTGGTCGAGCAGGTCGCTGATCCGCTTGACGCCGGGGATGAACAGGACCGGCCGCAGGTGGTCGCGGGCCAGCTCCGAACCGGCCACGGTCAGGAGGTCCTTGGCATAAATAACCCCGACGACATTATCCAGGTTCAAATCAATGACCGGCAGGCGGGAGTGTCCTGAAGCCTTGATCCGGACAATTACCTCGTCCACTGTTTCCATTGTTTCGACGTGCTCGATCTTATCGCGCGGCGTCATGACCTGGGTCACCGTCAGGTCGCCGAACTTGAAGACCGAACTGATCATCTCCCGCTCGTCCCGCTCGATCGTCCCCTCTTGCTCACCGGCGAACAGCAACGACTTGATCATCTCTTCCGTGACCAGGGTGGCCGGCTCTTTTGTCCCGCCGCCGAACAGGATGACAAAGGGCCGGCTGATCGTCGTCATGATCATGGCGATCGGCATTAAAAGCCATTCCAGCACCAACATGACCGGCGCCAGCCAGAGCGCCAGCGTTTCGGCGTTCTTGATCGCCACCGTCTTAGGGGTGATCTCGCCAAAGACCAGGATAACCAGGGTCAGGAAACCGATCGCAGAGCCGATCACGACCCCTTCACCGACCATCCCCTGTTTTTCGAAATAGCTGGTCACTACAGTCGTGGTCAGCACCGAGGCGCTGATATTAACGATATTATTGCCCACAAGGACCGTGGACAACAGCTTACCCGGATCGGCGCGCAGCCGTTTGAGGAGCCGCGCCCCCGGCCTCTTCTGTTCGGCCAGGTGGGCGATCCGGTGGCGGCTCACGGTCGTCATCGCCGTTTCCGACATCGAGAACAAGGCGGAAAGCAGGATCAAGCAAACCAGCAAAATAAGTTCCATCATAATAACCTCGGCAAAAAGATCAGCAGGCCGACGATCACCGCGCCGAACGCCGCCAGCAAGACCGCGCCGGCCGCGACATTCTTGACCAGCGCCGCCGTCGGGTGATTTTCCGGCTTGATCAGGTTGATCGTCTCTTCCAGCGCCGTGTTGAGCATCTCCGCGACCAGAACAAAAGTGACGGTCAGGACGATCAGCGCCAGCTCGGCCAGCGGCAAGCGGACCCAACACCCGGCACCCAAGACCAGGGCCCCGATCGTCAGATGTATCCAGATATTACGCTGGGTCCGCAAGGTATGGGCCGCTCCAGCCCGGGCGTATTTAAAGCTCTTGATAAATTTTTTCGGCACGGCTCATCTTCCTCCCATGGTCATAACCCAAAATATGCAAAACCCCATGGACCACTAACCGCCGCAACTCCGCCCGATACGGCGCCCCGTAAGCCCTGGCCTGGCGGCGGGCCGTCTCTTCGGAAATAATAACCTCACCCAGCAACCCCTCCGCCCCGTAACCAAACGACAAGACATCGGTCGGCTTATCCTTCTTCCGGTAGCGCTTGTTCAACTGCCGGATAGTTTGGTCATCAACCAGCGCCACCTCGATCAGACCGGTCCCGCCTTCACGACGAATTATCGCCCGGGCCAGATCCTTAGGCGACACGGCTGATATCCGCCCCCAGCGCGCTGAACTTCTCGACGATCCGCTCGTAACCGCGGCTAAGGTGATGGTCGCGGTCCTCGATCAAGGTCTCGCCTTCCGCCGCCAAACCGGCGACCAGGAGCGCTGCCCCGGCCCGCAGGTCGGAAACACGGACCGGCGCGCCGGACAATTTTTCCACTCCGCTAATAATGGCGCTCTGCCCTTCCAGTTTGATCTCGGCCCCGAGCCGCCGCAGTTCCTGCATATGCATGAAACGGTTCTCAAAGATCGTTTCCGAAATGACCGAAGTCCCTTTGGCCAGCGTCAGGAAAGAGGCGAGTTGCGGCTGCATGTCGGTCGGAAAACCGGGAAAGGGCATCGTCTTGACGTCGACCGCTTTGTAGCCGTCGTCGTTGACCACTTGCAATGAGTTGGCCCCGAACTCTATCCGGACGCCGCTTTCTTGCAATTTACGGGCGATCGCTTCCAGGTGTTCCGGGATGATATCGGTCAGGGTCGCGTTGCCATGAGTGATCGCCACCGCGGCCATGACCGTCCCCGCCTCGATCCGGTCGGGAATGATCGAATATTCGACGGGTGACAGCGCGTGGCCGCCGAAGACGCGGATGACATCGGTCCCCACCCCTTCGATCTTCGCCCCCGCCTTGATCAGGAAATTAGCCAGGTCGACGACTTCCGGCTCGCGCGCCGCGTTCTCGATCGTCGTCTCCCCCTCGGCCCGAGTCGCCGCCATCATCACCGACTCGGTCGCTCCGACCGACGGAAAATCGAGATAGACCCGGCCCCCTTTAAGTTTTTTCGCCCGGACGATGACAAAACCATGTTCCAGCCGGACCTCGGCGCCGAGCTGCTCCATCCCTTTGATGTGGATATTGACCGGCCGGGAACCGATGGCGCACCCGCCCGGCAGAGGCACCTTGGCTAAACCTTTAACCGCCAGGAGCGGCCCGATGACAAAGAACGAAGCCCGCATTTTGGTGACCAGCTCGTACGGCGCCACGTGCTTGACCTGCGAGTTCCAGATGTCGACGCGATTCGGGTCGGACTGTGAATACTCGGCCCGTAGTCCGAGCGCCGTCAAGACCCGGAGCATCGTAGTAACATCGAGCAGATTAGGCACATTGCGGATAATAGTGTGGCCGGGGAGAAGGATCGAGGCCGCCAGTATCGGCAGGGCCGCGTTCTTGGCACCGGAGACCCGGAAGGTCCCGGTCAGCCGTTTCTTCCCCTTAACCAGCAGTTTTTGCATTGAACTCCTCCGGGCGGCGGTCGAGCGCCCCAAAGTAATGGAGGATCGCCCCGACGGTCCGCTCCGCGGCGTGTCCGTCACCGTAAGGGTTAACAGAATGCGACATCCGGTCATATTCCCCTTGATCGGTCAGCAGGCGCGCAGTCTCGTCATAAATGACTTTCTCGTCCATGCCGACCAGCTTGACCGTCCCCGACTCGATCGCCTCCGGCCGCTCGGTCTTCTCTCTCATGACGAGGACTGGCTTACCGAGCGAGGGACCTTCTTCCTGAACTCCACCAGAGTCGGTCAGGATAATATAGGACGCTTTCATCAAATGGACGAACGGCTCGTAATCGAGCGGTTCGATCAGGTTAACATTATCGACCTCTTCCAATAATTCGTTGACGACATCCCGGACCTTCGGATTACGGTGGACCGGAAGGAAAAACTCGACCTCCCTCCGGAACTGCTCGGCCAGCCGTTTGATCGCGCCGCAAATGTGGCGCAGAGGAGTACCAAAGCTTTCGCGCCGGTGGGTGGTGACCAAGATCACTTTCTTTCCTTTGGGGAGTTTGATCCCAGCTTTTTCCAGGTCATATTTCCGCCCGGCGACCTGGAGGAGCGCGTCGATCACCGTGTTGCCGGTCAGGTAGATCTTGTCGCGCGGGACCTTTTCTTCCAGCAGATGCTTGAGGGCGGTGCCGGTCGGCGGGAAATGAAGATCGGCCAGGTCGGAAATAAGTTTGCGGTTGATCTCTTCCGGATACGGCCGCCATTTATCGAAAGTGCGCAGACCCGCTTCGATGTGTCCCAGCGGTACCCGGTAGTAGAACGCCGCCAGCCCGGCGGCAAAAGCGGTGGAAGTGTCACCCTGCACCAGGATCATGTCCGGCTTCTCGCGCAGGATGATCTCCTCCAGCCCCTGGAGCGATTTAGTCACAATACTAGTGATCGTCTGGTTCTCGGCCATGATACCGAGGTCGTAATCTGGCGTGATGCCGAAGAGCCGCACGACCTGATCAAGCATCTGGCGATGCTGGCCGGTCACGACGACGACCGGTTCCAGGATGTCGGGATATTTCTCGACCTCCTGAATGACCGGGGCCATCTTGATCGCCTCCGGGCGGGTCCCGAAGACGAACATCACTCTTTTGCGGTTCATCATTTTGGTAACGCCATAGCCAGCGCGATCGCGCTAAGCAGGAGACAGACGACATAGATCGAGATAACCGCCTCACGCTGGTTCATCCCGGCACGAAGCAACAGATGATGGATATGTTTATCGTCCGCCGAAAAAAGGTTTTTCTTCTCCTTTAAGCGGCGGAGGATGGCAAAGGTCGTGTCAAAGATCGGCACCCCGAGGATCAGGAGAGGGATGATCAGGGCGACCACCAAGGTCGTCTTGAAAACGCCGACAATGGCCGCGGCCGCCAGGATAAACCCGAGAAAATAACTGCCGGAATCTCCCAGGAAGATCGAGGCCGGGTGGAAATTATAGCGGAGGAAACCGATCGCCGCGCCGGCCAGGGCCAGCATCAGCAAAGCCGCCCCTAATTGGTGGGTGCGTAAAGCGACCAGCGCCAGGGTCAGGGAAGAGATCGCCGT
This sequence comes from Candidatus Margulisiibacteriota bacterium, assembly GCA_041658645.1. Classification (NCBI taxonomy): domain Bacteria; kingdom Bacillati; phylum Candidatus Margulisiibacteriota; species Candidatus Margulisiibacteriota bacterium. Next base: position 88,294 of record JBAZZV010000004.1, on the reverse strand, counting down.
CACCCCGCAGGCCAGTCCATCCAGCCCGTCGATCAGGTTCATGGCGTTGGTCATGCCGACCAGCCAGATAAGCGTCAGGGGAATAGCCAGCAAACCGAGCGGGAAAAGCCCGTCGAATGGGTTGGTCATAAAGGTGATCGAAACGCCGAAGTAAATGGTCACTCCGGCCGCGAACAGCTGGCCGATCAGTTTCGCCACCGGTTTCATCCGGTAGAGGTCATCCAGCAAACCAACCAGAAAAACGATCGAACCGCCGAGCAATATACCGAGGATCGGCTGGGGATGGATCTTGGCGCCGCTCGAGCCGCCGATCAGCAGGCCAAAGAGGACGGCGACCAGGAAGCTAAAAAAGATCGCCTGTCCCCCGCTCCGCGGGATGTTACTGGTATGGACCTTGCGTTTGGCCGGGCGGTCAACTGCACCGATTTCGGAGGCAAAACTGCGGACCATCGGAGTCAACAAAATGGTCAAAATTAGGGCGATCAAGAAGGTTAGCAGGAACGTAAGCATTACGGATATATATTTTAGCACAAAAAGCGTCTGGCAACCAGTCGCCAGCGCTACGGCAATTATTGCAAAGTGGCGAGGAAAAAGCGAAGGCCGTCAGCTATTTTTATCACGCGTAATCGCTTCCTGCATACTAAACAAAGGCAAAACTTTTCTCGTCCCGATAATGCTCATACACAAAATTATAAACCTCGATCCCTTTTACTTTGCAATCCTGTTCCGTGTAAGTCGGCTCCGGCAATTTCGCATACAACAGGTCTGAAATAGTCGTTTTGACTCCTGCGCGATTGGTTTCAAAATCCCGCCAATGCGGGACCAAAAGCGGTTTAAGGCTTAAAAGTAGTTCGTGCGCGGCCCCTTTTATGATAGCAACCTCTTCCGGATTTATGTTTTCTTTTAAAAGCAGGTCAAATATAGCTAATTCCTCTTCGCTCATATTTTCTTTCGCCGCGCGTCGTTCCTCAATGCTTAAATCCTTAGCCAGCACCACTAGCTCGTCAAAGAGCTGATCAATATCATGCGCGCCGCTGTTATATTCCCGCAAAAGGGAAAGGAGACGCTCCATAAATCTAGCGCGTTTTTTATTCTTCCGGATCATTTCCGTTATCTGCTCCTCAAGTTCAGCAGACAAAGCGGCCACCTGCATCTCCTTATTTTCTAATCCGGCAAAGAAATCGCGCAGGGCATCAGCATCAAGCAGGCTTAAATCCTTGATCTTCTTATGCTGTGGAAGGACATATTCGCCGGCCTGAATAGATTTATCCAGCAAATCTTCCAAGTCTTTCTTTACCTGGGAGACATCCACGCTTTTCGCCCCAACATCACGGAGACGAGAAGCCAAGACACGAATAGCCGTCACTTCTTTGTAATAATCTTCCGCGTTGGGATCGGGCAAAACCGAACGATAAGCGCTTTGTAGGCCACTGGCAAGGTTGAGAAATTTCTTCTTCTTTCCCTGATTCCCAATAATCTTATTCGAATATCTTTCCAGAAGCCGTAATTTCTGTTCGCTTGGTGCGGCCAATAAAGGCTCAAGTTCAATTTGCTCTCCGCGCATAAATTCCTTTACGTCACGCAAGGTCTTCTTCAAATCGGCCAGTAGCTCGTCTTTGTTCCGGATAATATCGTCTTCGTCCGCCCCATTAGCCGCATATAAGGCCAGAGCGCGTTCAATATTTTTAAATACCCCAATATAATCTACGATCAGTCCATTCTTTTTGCCTTCATCCGCAACGCGGTTAGCGCGGGCGATGGTCTGCATCAAAGTATGATTTTTAAGCGGTTTATCCAAGTAGAGCGTGGAAAGGTTCGGCACGTCAAAGCCGGTCATCCACATGGCACAGACAAAGATAATGCGTAGGTTGCTGTCAGCTTTTTTATACTCCTCTTCTAAATTGCCCTTGATTATCCGTTCTCGAATAGGCCGGACGTCAATCTCATACTGTTCCATATCAGCAATTTCGTTTTGATTATCCCCTAGGCTTACCATAACCGCCATATCAACTTTTTCATGCTGTTCTAGTCTGGCGAGGATCTTTTCCTGCTCGCGCTCATCCGTTGCGCGGGAAAGGTCCATCCTTAATTTGGCCAGATAACGGTCCCATTCCTTCTTTACTTTGTCATACATCCTGAAAGCGGTCTTTTTATCAATGGAAACAACCATCGCCTTGCCGCCATACCCCCGGCCTACAAAGTGCTCCACAATATCCCTGGCAATGATATTAAGCCGATCTTCTCGGGTGACAATTTCATAAAAGGTTGAGTATTCCCTTTCCAGCTTTTCTTCTTCATCCTCATCAAGGTCGTATCTATCCATCAACTGCCCTAATTGCTCTTCTAGGTTCTCGTTCACGTTTTTGAGCCGGGGAACACGATTTTCATAAAACAGAGGGACCGTCGAGCCATCGGCCACCGACTGGCCAAAGTTATAAACGGAAACATAATTGCCGAAGGTTTTGACGGTTTCCGGCTCGTCAGTAGCCATTAATGGAGTCCCGGTAAAGCCGATAAACGAGGCTTTGGGGAGCGCCTTACGCATATTCAGCGCGAAACTGTCGTATTGGGTGCGATGAGCCTCGTCAGTCATGACAATAATGTCATCGCGGGTGGATATAGAGCCGGAAATGTTCTGAAATTTCTGGATGGTGGTAAAGATTTGGCGATGATCCTGCGCCAGCAGCTCGTGCAGATGAGCGATGCTTTCAGCATGAACTTCTTTTTCATAAACCGCACCGACATTGGCGAAGTTTTTGTACGCCTGCCCGTCCAATTGCGCCCTATCGGTCACGATCACAAAGGTAAAGTTGCCGGTTAGTTTGCGCAGGACCTTTTGTGATAGCCAGACCATTGAATATGATTTCCCCGACCCCTGCGTGTGCCAGAAAACACCAAGTTTCCCCTCTTTTTCCTGACGATGGATAACACTATCGAACGCGCGATTGACCCCGTAATATTGAAAATAGCGCGGCAGGATCTTTTTGACTGAACCCAGGGACTCATCGAACAGTACAAAGTTCTCTAATATATCCAGCATTCGCCCTTTGTCGCACACACCGCGGATAATGGTTGCCAGGTCCGTTTTCGGCTTATCTTCTTCTCCATCCGCCTTTTTCCATTCGTTAAAAAATTCATAGGGCGAGGTAAGAGAGCCAAACTTGTTTTCTATGCCGTTGGAAATAATGATACCAAGGTTATACCAGAAGAGTTTTGGGATGGTATCCTTGTAATCGCGGATATTATCACGGTACGCGTCAACCAGGCTCTTATGCGATGCTTTAAGCTCCATCAGGATCAGCGGAATACCATTAACAAAAAGGATAACGTCAGGCCGCCTGGTATACATTGCGCCCACTACCCAAAGCTGGGAAACGGCCAGAAAGTGATTATTAGCAGGGGTATCATAATCTATAAATCGTATCCGCTCGGGCTTTGGCTCACCTTTTGCGTTAGTAACAATCACACTCACGCCATCGCGCAAAAGCCGATAGACATCCTGGTTAGCGTTAACCAGGCTCTGATGAGAGCGATCGCGCGTAAGCGCATCTATAGCAAGAGAAAGCGCGTCTTCCGATATCCCTGGGTTAAGTTTCTCAATCGCCGGCCTCAGATACTTCTCAAGCACCACTTCGCCTTGATTTTCCCGGCCAAGCGACAGATCGGCTTCTTCGCTATAGGCATCAATATGGCACGCCGGATCGGACCACACCTCTTTGACGAGATTGATAACAGTCTTTTCCACTAAATTAGCTTCTGTAAATGGGCTCATGTTAGTTTTTCCGGGCAGTAAGTCGCAATTTTCACTTCTTTTCCGTACGGCTTAATTGTCTTGTTAATTTGTTTGATGGCTACTTTGGCAGACTTTAGAAAAACACTCATGTCCTCCTCAACGCATTTAATTAATTCAGGGACCTTAGTTTTTAACATCACCTCAATTCTTTGGGGCGGAAAATTAGGAGGCGGAGAGAGTATTTCATCAAAGAAAATCGACATCCGCCTCAATCTTCGCATTAAATTTGCCATTTCCGAATAAGAGTTTCCTATTGCTGAATTCATTTCGTCATCTGGAACCTCTGTAAGAATTCCTGACATAATTAAAGACTTATACTTGACATCCTCAAGACTAATTAACGAATCCTCAGCAACAACCTTCCAAATACCCATAGCTGTGTAACCCATGGCATTGTCGGCCGCTTGACCTGTTTTTATCCCTAATTCCTTTAATGTCTTATCGTTATTCGATGCCAGCTCTTCTAACGTAGAGATATTGCCTGCAAGCTCCTCGCCTATATATCTTGCTATTGAAATATAAGTACTACGTAGCGCCTCCTCTTTTTTTTGCCTTTCAACCTTAGCTGTCGCATATAAAGGCAGGGAAATACCAACAAAAGTAGCCAAAAGCATTAATAATGCATTAACTATTAGCGAAGGGATCTCGTTTTGCGCAACACCAATCGTCACGCCGTAACAAAATACCCAAACTAAGATAGAAACAAAAATTACAAATATCAACAGTATAAATCTCACATCGCTTATAAGTTTCATATCAATATTTTAATTCCCTCTTCCCCGTAACCAGCTGGGGGATAAGCATATCACGTATTTTTCGCAAGACAGCAATATGGCCCCTAATATTATTGATATATTCCTCAACACAACTTGCCTTGCGATTGTATTCATCCAGTATATTTGCCTTTGGCATAACAATACTGATTGTGCTTAAATGACTTGAGCCATAATTTAATTGAGCTGAACCACTCGCAAGCGATCTTATTTTGTTTTGAAATAAAGGGGAAAGCAAATATTGCCTAACAAACCAGATAGGCAATCCATCTTTTATCTCCCTAAATCTAATTACACTTGTATTTAGGCAAAGGGGCAAGTGTTTTTTCCTAATGGTTGCAAGTCTGCCTAGCGTTCCGCTACTTGATATAACGATATCATTTTCTTTTAATAGAAAATGAGAATATTTACGTTCCACTTCCTCAATATCCAAATAATTACATTCATCAATATCGATATCACCATCGCCAATTGTACGAATATTTAAAAATGGGATACCAGAGTCACGATATTGCCAGTTTCTTAGCCCTGGCCCCTCCAGGAAACCAACAACATCCCAAAGCTTCCGTATATTCCACCCCTCCGGAATCATGCCGTATTGAGTGCCGCCATCTACCATTTTGACTTTTTCATGACCAGGGAAATTAAACCTCACAAACCACTCGGAATAAAGCAGCTGGGCCATTTCTTCCAGTATCTTGATCCGCTTTTCGTTGTTTTCGATCAGATCGTCGTAGGCAGAGAGAACGGAGGCGATACGAGTTTGGGCCTTAATTCCCGGCAGTTTTAATTCGAAGTTTTCTATATCATTTTTTGTAAGCGCTTCTCGAGTAGCACCCGTAGTTGCCAAACCCATCAGGGCACGTTTATATAGGGGACTTACCAGGGTATATTTAAGATATTTGCCATCAAGATTTTTTCTATCAGCCCTAATAATGGCAACATGCTGATTAACTCGCGCCGGAACAAGGCAATCAGGAACGGAAGTACATCGGCAAACGGACGCGCCAGTTATATTTAGCAAAACATCGTCTTTTTCAACCGAAACATTATCTAATTGTTCAGCTTGAGAATCGTTGATAAAAGCAAGATCATCATAGCTAAAATTCAAATCATATATATTTTTACTTCTGATCAAAGGCATGCCCTCTTGATGATAAGCTCCTTGCCCACCACGCGGAGTAGCCCCACTACCAATTTTCGTAGTTATATCTTTTAATTTTTCATTATTCCAATTTGCCCTATTTCTTCGCAATTCTTATCCGCTCCATGCCGTGTTTCTCAAATTCTTCCTCATAAACGGCGTTGAGAATTATTTGTCATGATCCTTTTTCTTTATATCCAAAAGCTTTTTCACCTCGCGGTCAAAATCGGAAACATAGTTCTTATCCTGTATTTTTTTGAATTTCTCATACTCCTTCAGCACCAGTGCTTCCGCCACTTCATGGCTGATCTTCCCGGCATTCGTCAATATTTCGTATTCGCTAAATTTAAGAAAGGCGTTAAGTTTTTCCACCCAAGCCCTCATGGTCATTGCCTTGCCACGCGCCGCCTGCATCTCCGCATAATCAAGATACAGGTTACCAATGCGATTCAAATGTTCCAACTCTTTTTTGTCCAGGTAATTTTTGGCAATTACCGCATCGCTTGGCATGATTTTCCCTTGCGGAGAGCGTCTCCAGGAAGTTAGCCCCATTTTGTCTTTTTTACTGCTGGCGCGATCCGTTATAATTTCTGCCGCGGTTTTACCGGTTATAGCAAAATGAAGCTTGTTTTGCACGGTAGCAAAGAATTGTTTACTCTCATACGCTTTTGGCGAATAATCAATCGCGGTCGCGTAAATATCGGTAATTTTTTGATAAAGCCTGCGCTCACTAGTGCGGATATCTTTGATCTCTTCATAAAGCTCATCAAAATATCGAGTGCTAAAACGAGAGCCATATTTCATCCGATTGACATCTAGGGCATAGCCCTTGTGAATGTAGTTTTTTAGAATTCCCGTCGCCCACTGGCGAAACTGCGCGCCTCGCTCGGAGCTTACCCGATAACCCACAGCAAGAATAGCCTCAAGACTATAAAAGGCGGCCTTGCGGGAGACTTCTCTTCCGCCCTCTTTTTGAACTGCCGAGAATTCCTCGGTAGTTGATTTCCGATCAACTTCGTTCTCCCGATAAATATTCTTTAAGTGAAGCGAAATATTATCCGCCGAGCAACCAAAGAGCTCGGCCATTTTCTTTTGAGTCAACCAAATATTCTCTTCGGCGAATAACACTTCAATATTCACTGAACCATCTGACGACTGGTAGAAAGCGATTTGATTGTCCGGTGTTTTTTTCATAAATTATTATAAAACCTCCTGCCAATCTTTAATTATCTTCTTTTCCAATTTGTGCGACTCCTCGGTTAAAGAAGTAAATTCGGCCATCAATTCTTTCATCCGCTTATTAAAATCAACATTGCTGATCTCTTTTTCTACGATCTCTACATAACGTCCCGGATTAAGAGAATAGTCGTTTGCGCGCACTTCATCCAAAATTGCGACTTTACAGCGGCCTTTGATATCCGCATATTGCCCCTCACCTTTTTCCTCGCGATACCGCCGCACAATGCCGGCAATCTCCTGTATCTGCTTATCTGTCCATGTACTATGGGCGCGGTCAATCTCGGTAAAAATATCCTGCGCGTTGATAAAAAGTATCTTTTTCTGCCTCTTTGTCCCGGTTTTTCGTTTATCAAAGAACCACAACGTACAGGAGAGAGTTGCGTTTAAAAACATATTTGTCCCAACCGATAAGATCACATCCACCATCCCGGCATCGATCATTTTCTTGCGGATTTCTTTCTCGGCATGGCCGGCATCAGTTGCGGAATTGGCCATAACAAAACCCGCCCGCCCCCGCGGACCCAGCGCGCTGGCAAAGATCTGCATCCAGAGATAATTAGCATTACTTATCTCCTTTTTGCCGGTCAAGGGTAGACCTAGATAGTAACGGGGGTCGCCCTGAATGCGGGCCGGATCGATCACGATCTGTTTGTTTTTGTCTTTCCCCTTCACGTTGAAAGGAGGGTTAGCAAGCACATAATCAAATTTTCCAACACTTTGAAAAGGGTCATCATAATATGAATTAACTTCGGCAATTTTCCCGGACAGTCCGTGAATAGCCAGATTCATTTTCGCAATGCGAACATTGGTTTCGCCTTTTTCCTGGCCATAGAGCGCGACTTCGTTCATTACCTGCGTCTTCTTTTTATCGTGCGCCTCAACAAAATGTGCCGATTGCACAAACATGCCGCCGCTACCGCAGGCCGGATCAAATATCTTCCCATGATAAGGCTCAATAATCTCCACCAGGAGCTTAACAATCGGCTGTGCGGTAAAAAACTCTCCCCCTTTGGCTCCTTCGGCCCGTGCAAATTCGCCAAGAAAGTATTCGTATATTTCACCGAAAGCATCGCCCTCAATATTATCGGGTATTTGATTAAAGTTCTTAAGAAGAGTAATTAGGATCCGATTGTTTTCATCAGTTTTTTTCGAGAGAGAGGTGTAATCTTGCGGCAAAACCCCGGCCAGATCAGTGTTTTCCGCCTCGATCGCCTTCATCGCCTCATTAACCGCCTTACCGATATTTTTGCTCTCGGCAAGGCTCATTAGGTAGGTATAGGTAGCTATCTCCGGGAGATAAAGAACTCCTTTTGATTTAAAGTGATCAGGCGTCAGCGGAGCCTGGCGATGCGAGCTCTTAGATTTTTTTCGCTCATTCTCCAGCTCCTCCTTGGCTCGCTTGAATCGCACATCGGCAAATTTAAGGAAGATCAGGCCAAGAATCGGTTCAGATATTTCATTAAGTTTTAGTCCGCCGTTAGCCCGCAGTTGAACCGCCGCCGACCAGAGCCTTTCATGTAATTGTTTTCGGTTTTGAATTTTGGGCCTCCCTACTTATTTTACGGCTTTGACGGGGAAAAGCAAGGGGCGGAATGCGGAATTCCACACTCCGCATTCATCATTTAGTCTGCCCACCCCTTAAGCTCCTCCATCATCCCATACTCCGTCATGTCGCAATGGAGCGGCATGATGCCGTCGTCGTTGGTCAATAAGATGCGGGGCTTTCTAGCCATTGCCTAAATATTACTCTCACTGAAAGGGGGATGCAATGGGGGTAAAAGTCAAAAGTAAAAAGTAAAAATGTAAAAATAGGACAAGTCAAAAAGAAAAAATGAACTTTTTGCCTTTTTAATTGCAATTATTTTTTTTCATTTTGCATTTTTACTTTTTCCTTTTGCGGACATCATAATTTGCGACCAGCTCCCCCATCCCCATTCCCTATCCCCCAACGATCCTCCCCACCGCTGCCTGTAGTAACTTCTTATCCGGCAATTCCAACCGATATCTGGAAGCGAAGAGCTTGTTAGATATCCCCCCGAGGGCGTATTCAACCAACACCTGATCTTTTTCCGCTCCCAGGACGATGCCAACAGGCTCGTTATCACCGGTGACCATTTCTTCTTTCTTAAAGTAATTCAGATACAAGTTCATTTGACCAATATCCTGGTGCGTGACCTTGCCCAGCTTAAGGTCGAACAGGACAAAACATTTTAGGATCCGGTGGTAAAAGACCAGGTCGACAGAAAAGTGCTTGTTGTTCAGGCTGATCCGGAATTGTCGGGCCACGAAAGCGAAGCCCCGGCCGAGCTCCAGGAGAAAGGATTGCATATTATCGACGATCTTCTGCTCCAGCTCTTTTTCGGAATGCGAACCATGCTCGGGCAAACCGAGAAACTCCAGAACATATGGGTCTTTGATAATATCATGTGCTGAGACGATGACCTGGCCTCTGGACGCGAGCTTAAGCACCTCTCGCTTAGTTCGACCGATCACCAATCTTTCATATAGCATTGAATCCATCTGGCGCCTCAGCTCTCTAACACTCCACTTATTGGCTATACACTCTTTTTCATAAAATGACCTAACCGGTTGATCATCGAGCGAAAGCAGCTCAATAAGATGCGACCAAGACAAAACGGCAGACACTGTCTGCCAATTCTTATAAGACAAGTAGAAAGTCCTCATATTCAGGACGTTCCTGCGGGAAAATCCTTTGCCGTATTTATCCTTCAGATCGCTGGCCAGCTTGTCTAAGAGCCTTGAGCCGTAGGCCGCTGTTTCCTGCTTTTCTTGTTCATAAATAACTATATGTCGCCCGATCTCCCAGTAGGTTCTGACCAGAATATTGTTTACCTGTTGCCAGACTTTCATTCTGGCCTGGTGCAGCAGCATTCCGATCGAACCGAGTAAAGCTTGATAACTACTTTTTGCCATTTTCCCCATTTCTTTTCCCCCTCCCTTTTCCCCTCCCCGTCACCTTGAAGCCGATCCTTTTCGCTTTCCCCTTGGTCTTCTTTAAATATGCGGCTTTGATCTTAAGACGGTCCTTGGCAGTTTCACCCTCACTGCAGACAAAACTGCCGCAGCCGGCACAATAAGAGTCGATCACGTGGATGATCTCGCCGTTCTCGAGGTAAAGAGAGCGGCGGCGGCTCAAACCGCAACCGCGCCGGCAACGCGGACAATAACTCATGCTTATCCACCTCCCATATTCCGCAATCCGCACTCCGCATTCCGCATTTTGCTTTCAGCAATCTTATTGCCAGGCCTGGCACGAGGAAAAGGGAGTTAAAAACGGCGAAATTTCGTCACTTTCGGCGACGGGTGTATATTCCCGTCCAGCTTATGCTAGAATGTTAGCGTCATGGCGGAAGAGATCATCAAGATGGTGGAAGCTTACGAAGCAGCCGCGCAACGGATCATCTCCGAGGCGGAAAAAGCGCGGCTTCACGCCGTGAATAGTGCCAAACGGCAGGCCGAGGAAATCCTGGCCCAGGCTACCCAGACCGCCCGCGCCGAAAGCGCCGCCCTCCTCCAAAAAGCCCTGGCCGACGCCGCTTTGGAAAAAGCCGCTATCGCCGCCAGGGTCGTCGCCGAAATCGAAACCCTCCGCCGGGAGATCGCCCCCAAACTTAACGAGGCAAAAAGAGTATGCCGGTAGTCCCGATGCTGAAAGTGGCCGTCGGCGGCCACCGCCGGGCCGAGACGGAGATCATCACCTACTTGCAAAAACAAGGAACGATTGAATTGACCGCTTGGCCGGAACAGTCCACCCCAGCCAGTCAAGCCAACCCCCACGAACTGGACATGGTCGAGGTAACTCACGCCATCAACCTGTTAGCCCCCTTGAGCGGAGAGAAAAAAGGTTTTATCGAGAGTTTTGCCCCCTACAAGGAAACGGTTACGGATGAACTCCTCCAGCAAACCGCCCGGGAGTTCGATTGGCGGGCGATCGTCGCTAAGCTCAAAGCGCTGGAAGCCGAACTGGCCAACCTGCGTAATCTCGAACGCACTTTGCTGGCGGAAAGCGCGCAGCTTCAACCGTGGAAACCCCTGCCGGCCAAGCTCGATCAGCTGATCTGCCGGGGAAAAGTTTGCCTCCTGACCGGCGCGATCAAAACGAAAAGCCTGACCAGTTTCCAGGTCGGGTTGGCCAAAGAATTTCCGGCGACCGCTGTTCAGGTCGTCAATTCGGTCCGGGATACGACCTACTTGCTCCTCTGCCATCTAGCGAACGAAAGTGACCGGGTCAACGCATACATTAATAAGGCCGCCTTGACGCGGATCTCGCTCCCTCTTTCCCCCCGCACGCCAGCCGCTGAACTGGTCGAACTATCCCGTCTCCTGGCTGAAAACAGGAACGATCAGCAAGGTATCTGGGACCAGGTCAAAGCCCAGCTTCGTCACCGGACCTCGCTAACTTATATTTATGACCATCTCTACCAGCTAAGCCTGCGGCAGGCGGCCAAGGGAAAAATGGCCCTGACCAGTTCCAGCTTTTTTCTGACCGGTTGGCTCCCGCGGGAAAAGCTGGCGGCTGTCCAGCAAGGCCTGAAGAAAATAACTCCCCTGGCCGAAATAACGGTCAGCACTCCGACCGCCGGCGAAGTCCCCCCCACCCTGATCAAGAACCAGTCGATCTTTTATCCCTTTGAACTCATTACTAGAATTTTCGGCCTCCCCGGCCAGCACGAGATCGACCCGACCGGCCCGCTCGCCTTCTTTTATCTTAGTTTCTTTGCGATCTGCCTCTCGGACGTCGGCTACGGCATTATCTTGGCGCTCGTCTCCTACTATTATTATCGTAAACTGACCCTGTCCGAAGGGGGAAAGAAGCTCCTCCTCCTTCTCTTCTGGGGAGGTTTGGCCACCATAGTCGCCGGAGTGATCACCGGCAGTTATTTTGCCATCGACTCCAGTTTGTTACCACCAGCCTTAAAGCAACTTCAATTGATTGACCCGATCAAGAACCCGCTCAATGTCCTGATCCTCTCGCTCCTGATCGGCATTGGCCAGAACATCACCGGCCTCTCGCTCGGCTTTTACTGGAAGATGAAGAATAAAGAGTATGAGGTCGCGATCTTCGACTACGGTTTCTGGATCTATTTTCTCCTCGCCCTCGTCGCCTACGTGACCTCCGCCGGGACCGGCTCACCATTAACGGGAATCTTCGCCCAGCTCTCCCTCATCGGAGCCGGGCTACTGGTCATCACCCAGGGAAGGAACGAATCGAGTCTGTTGAAAAAGGGTCTTTTCGGCCTCCTTAGCCTTTACAGGACCACCGGCTTCCTCGGCGACACCCTCTCTTATTCCCGTCTCCTGGCGCTGATGATGACGACCTCGATCATCGGTATGGTGATAAATATAATCGCCGGCATGACCAGCGGGATCCCGGTCGTCGGCTACATTATAATGGCCGCTATCTTGGTCATCGGACATCTCTTCAACCTGGTCGTTTCAACCCTTGGCGCCTTTATCCACTCCACCCGCCTCCAGCTGGTTGAGTTCTTCGGCAAGTTCTACCAGGGTGGCGGTCGCGAGTTCCGCCCTTTCCGGCATGAAACCAAGTATGTTATCATTAAGTAAGGAGGAAACCCATTTCCCTCATCTAGTGGCGTTGAGGTTTGTGCCCTTCTCCCAGAGGGAGAAGGGTTTAGGGGCAAAGAGGGAGAAGGGTTTTTAGACAAATTCAAGAATGAAATATACGATTAGTTTAGCTAAATAATCGAAAACCCCTCTCCCTCTGGGAGAGGGGGGATACTTTGCGTCAGCGGGTGAGGGTCGAAGAGGTAAAGTAAGGAGGGAACATCATGGACATTGGCATTGGTTTAGCGGTCGGTGGCGCGGCTTTGGCCGCCTTACTCGCGGGGTGCGGTTCAGCCTGGGGAATAGCGATAGCGGCCGAAGCGGCCGGCGGGGTCCTGACGGAAGACCCGGATAAATTTGGCCGGCTGCTGGTCATGATCGCCCTTCCCGGCACGCAGGGTTTCTACGGTTTCCTGGGCGCTTTCTATATAATGATGAAGATCGGTCTTCTCGCCGGCGGACTACCAGTCTCGCTCAACGCCGGTTTGCAACTTTTCTTCGCCGGTTTACCGGTCGGTGTGGCTGGCTTGATCTCCGGATATTACCAGGGACGCGCCTCGGCGGCCGGGATTTTCCTGATCGCTAAACGGCCGGATGAGACCGGTAAAGCGATCATCCTCCCGGCCATGGTCGAGACCTACGCCGTGCTTGGTTTGCTCGCCACCATCCTGCTCGTCTCCGGCATCAAGCTCTGATGGGTTTAGCCGAGATCGAGCAAGAGATCAACCGCGAGACGACCGCCTCCGCGGCCAAGATCAAAGCTAACGGTGAGGCGGAAGCGGTCAGGATCATCGGTGAAGCTAAGGCGGCGGCCGAGAAACTCCGGCATGAAATGTTAACCGAGGCCCTGCGAGAGGCCGACGAGACAAAAAAAGCGATCGTCGTCCCGGCCCGGTTAGACGCGAAAAAGAAAATGCTGGAAGAAAAACATCGTATACTGGACGAGGTCTTTGCCGGCGTGCCGGATAACATCCGCCAGGCCAGGGAAGCAGAGGCGATCAAAATACTTTATGGATAAATTCGCTTACGCTATCGGCCGGCTCCGTTCTTTGGAAAAAGATCTGCTCGACGAGAGCCGCCTGGTCCGGATAACCGAGGCGCCCGATCTCCAGAGCGCCTATCAGGTCTTGCGTGAGATCCCCCACTACGAGGCGGAACTTGCCTGGACGAAAGCCTTGTTACTCGAATTGGCTCCCGGTAATGAACTAATAACCGCCTTCTGGCACAAATATGAGCCGGGTGTTTCCCTCCAGAACCATATGGCGCTCCTCAAGCAAACTGCCAAGGATAGCGACAGCCTGATCTTTCGCCGTTACGCGAAGGCCTTTATCACTTTGAACTCTCTCAAGCTCGATCTCCTGGCCGGCAAGATTGACGCTGATACGGCGCTGGCCAAATATAAATATAGCGCCCTGGGCCGGGCCGTTACTCCTGGACTTGAAGAGTATAAAAAGACCGGCTCCCTGGCCGCGCTGGAACGGGAAACCGACAACGAATTTCTGACGATCGTCAGGCCGGCCAAATATATGGCGTTCGGGATCGAACCGCTCCTCGGCTTTGCCGTCGCCAAGGAGATAGAGATTAAACTTATCCGCCTGGTCCTGGTCACTAAACAGCTCGGGCTGAAAACCAATGAACTCCGCGGGAGGCTCCGCTTAACTTATGCCTAAGATCGCCTTGATCGGGCCGCGTCCCCTGGTCGCGCCATTGGCCGCGGCGGGGATCGACGTTTTTACCGACTTCAACTCCATTTCCGGCAGCAGTGACTATCCGCTCGTTTTTATTACCGAACGAGAAGCCGTGGAAATGAAAACGGAGATCGCCGCGGCGGAAGCCACCGGGATCAACGTTGTCCTCCTCCCCGATGGGCGCGGTTCAACCGGCGCCGTTCGGGAAGAGCTCGATCGCCTGATCCGACAAGCCACGGGAACCGCCTCATGATCACCAAAGTTGCCGGACCGCTCGTCGTCGCCAGGCTGGAGTCGGCCCGCAAGGGAGACCTGGTCAGGATCGGAGCCAAGCGGCTGATCGGCGAGATCATCGAGCTCCGCGGAGACCTCGCTTCTATCCAGGTCTACGAAGAAACGGCCGGTCTCAAGGTCGGCGACCCGGTCGAAACGACCGGCGCCCCTCTTTCGGTCGAGCTCGGGCCGGGGTTGATCGGTTCTATCTTTGACGGTATCCAGCGCCCGCTCGATGAGATAATGAAACGTTCCGGCGCCTTTATCGGGCGGGGGATCGACGTCCCCTCGCTCTCTCGCGTGATGCGCTGGGAGTTCAAAGCGAGCGTAAAAAAAGGCGATCAAGTTAATCCGGGCGACGTTATCGGCACGGTCGAGGAAACTCCGCTCGTCGCGCATAAAGTGATGGTCCCCGCCGGCCTGGCCGGCCCGGTCGAAGAGATCAAAAGCGGCACTTTTACGGTCGAAGAGACAGTCGCCGTCATCTCCGGACAAAAAATATCCTTACTGCAAAAATGGCCGGTCAGGAAACGCCGCCTGCTGGGCGAGAAATCACCGGTCAAATTGCCGCTGGTCACCGGCCAGCGGATCATCGACACCTTTTTCCCGCTCGGCAAGGGCGGAGCGGCTTGCGTCCCCGGGCCGTTCGGCGCCGGCAAGACCGTTATCCAGCATCAGCTCGCTAAGTGGGCCGATGCCGATATCATCGTCTTTATCGGCTGCGGCGAGCGCGGCAACGAGATGACCGACGTCTTGCTAGAATTCCCCAAATTAAAAGACCCTAAGACCGGCCGGCCGCTCCTGGAGCGGACCGTCCTCATTGCCAACACCTCCAACATGCCGATCGCCGCTCGCGAAGCTTCGGTCTACACCGGCGCCGCCATTGCCGAATATTTCCGCGACATGGGCTACCACGTCGCCCTGATGGCCGATTCCACTTCCCGCTGGGCGGAAGCGCTCCGCGAGATGTCGGGCCGGCTCGAAGAGATGCCGGGGGAAGAAGGTTATCCCGCTTATCTCGGTTCCCGCCTGGCCGACTTTTACGAACGGGCCGGCTACGGGAAGTGCCTCGGCACTCCCGCCCGGGAAGGCTCGCTGACGATCATCGGCTCGGTCTCTCCGCCCGGCGGCGACCTGTCGGAACCGGTGGTGCAAAATACGCTCCGCGTCACCAAGGTTTTCTGGGGACTCGACGAATCGCTGGCGCACAAGCGCCATTTCCCGGCGATCAACTGGCTCCTCTCCTACTCACTCTATCTTGATAATCTGAAAGACTTTTATAGCCGGGAGGTCGCCGCCGACTTCCTGCCAAACCGGGAAAAAGCGCTCAAGCTCCTCGCCCAGGAAGCGGAACTGGAAGAGATCGTCCGGCTGGTCGGACTCGAATCGCTCTCGGCCCAGGACCAGCTGACCTTATTTATAACCAAACTGATCCGGGAAGATTTTCTCTACCAGGCCGCGTTCGACCCGATCGACCAATATACCGAACTAAAGAAACAGCACCTCATCCTCCACCTGATCCTGACCCTGGGGGATCTGGCGGGGGAAGCGATCGCGGAAGGGATCGCCCTGGCCGATATCCAAAAAATAGAAATGATCGGCCGGATCGCCCGCGCCCGGACCTCGCGCTACGAAGAGATCGCCGAACTCGAAACGGCCCTTAAGGAAGAAATGCATACTTTGCGGGGTAAACTCTGATGGTCAAGACGATCGAAATAGCCGGACCGCTGATCCTGCTCGAGGGAGTGACCGGCGCCGCCTACGACGAGCTGGTCGAGATCAAACTCCGCTCCGGCGAGAAACGCCTGGGGAAAGTTCTCGAGCTTGACGGCGATAAGGCTCTTATCCAGGTCTTTGAAGGGACCGAAGGGCTCGATGTTACCACGGTCAATTACCAGTTCCGGGGCCGGGGACTTGAACTCCCGGTCTCGCCCGATATGACCGGCCGGATCTTCTCCGGCCTGGGCCGGCCGATCGATGGCGCGCCGCCGGTCATTCCGGCCAAACGGCTCGATATCAACGGCGAACCGATCAACCCCTACGCCCGCGATTACCCGGACGACTTTATCCAGACCGGCATCTCAACTATCGACGGCTTGAACACTTTAAGCCGCGGACAAAAACTGCCGATCTTCTCGGGTGCTGGGCTGGCCCATTCGCGCCTGGCCGCTCAGATCGCCCGCCAGGCGACCGTGCGGCAGGAGGGCGAAGCTTTCTCCGTCGTCTTTGGCGCCATGGGGATCACCTACGAAGAAGCGGAATTCTTTATCTCAAATTTCCGCCAGACCGGGGCGATCGAGAATTCGGTCCTCTTCATCAACCTCGCATCCGACCCGGCGATCGAGCGGATCGCCACGCCGCGCCTGGCGCTGACCGCCGCCGAGTATCTCGCCTTTGAGCAAGGGCGGCACGTCCTGGTCATCCTGACCGACATGACCAATTACTGCGAAAGCCTGCGCGAAGTTTCCGCCGCCCGGCGCGAGGTCCCCGGCCGCCGCGGCTACCCCGGTTATCTCTACACCGATCTCGGCACCCTCTACGAACGGGCGGGCCGGATCAAAGGTCGTCCCGGCTCGATCACTATGATGCCGATCCTGACCATGCCCGATGACGACAAGACCCACCCGATCCCCGACTTGACCGGTTATATCACCGAAGGGCAGATCATCTTAAGCCGCGACCTGGAACGGAAAGGGATCTACCCGCCGGTCGACCCGCTCCCCTCCCTCTCCCGCTTGCGCGATAAAGCAATTGGCAAAGGAAAAACCAGGGAAGACCATGCCGGCGTGGCCAACCAGTTGTTCGCCGCCTATGCCCGCGGGCGCGAGGTCCGCGAATTGGTCGTTATCCTCGGCGAAGCCGCTCTCTCGGAGCTCGACCGGCAATATTTTAAGTTCGCCGACGCTTTTGAGGAAAAATTCATCCGCCAGGGGGAGAAAGAGAACCGGACGATCGAAACGACCTTGACGATCGCCTGGCAGCTCCTCGCTCTCCTGCCGCGGACCGAGCTGAAACGGATCAAGGACGAGATAATAACCAAATATGCGGATCAGAGTTAACCCGACCAGAATGCAGCTCCTCCGCCTCCGGCGGCGGCTGGAGCTCGCCCGACGGGGCCATAAACTGCTCAAGGATAAATTAGACGGCCTCGTCCAGCGCTTCTTCACCCTAAAAAAAGATTATCTCGAATTGCGCGACCGGCTGGAACCGGAGCTGGCCAAGATCTTCGGCCAGGCTGCTTTCGCCTATGCTTTGTCAGCCCCGGAAGTATTTGCCACTGACGTTCAACAGCCAACGGTCTCGCTCGACACGACCGTTAGAAGTATTATGGGGGTACGGATCCCGGATTATCATTTGAAAGTCGAAGGGGAACCAGTTTTTAACGATTTGCTTTCCTCGGTCGAACTACGGGAAGCGGCCTCCGGGTTCAGCGCCATCCTCCCCGAATTGGTCAGGTTGGCGGCGCTTAGCCAGTCGCTCCGGCTGGTCGCCGGACAAATTATCGAAACACGGCGGCGGGTAAATGCGCTAGAATATATCCTGATCCCGGAACTTGACCGGAACGCCCGCTTGATCGTGATGAAACTGTCGGAGCAGGAAAGAAGCAGTAAGGTTATTTTATTGAAATTGGGAGGCTGAACATGCAGGAAAAGATCAAAGCGGAAATAAAGGAAAGCATCGCGGTCAAGACCGAGGTGCTGAAATCGCTCGTCCCAGCGATCGAAAAAGCGGCCCGGACCATGATCGAAGCGCTCAAGACAGGCAATAAAATCCTTTTCTTCGGTAACGGCGGTTCGGCTGCCGACGCCCAGCATCTCGCCGCCGAACTGGTCGGCCGTTTCTTAAAAGACCGGGCGGCCCTCCCCGGCCTCGCCCTGACGACCGACACCTCGATCCTCACCGCCCTCTCCAATGATTTTGGTTTTGAAACGGTCTTCGCCCGCCAGGTGGAAGCGCTGGCCAAGCCGGGCGACGTCGCTTTTGGGATATCAACTTCCGGGAATTCGAAAAACGTCTTGACCGCGCTGGAGAAAGCGCGGGAAATGAACTGTAAGACGATCGGCCTGCTCGGCTGTGACGGCGGCCGGATCGCCGAGGTCGTTGACGTCTCGATCACCGTCCCCTGCCGCGCCACTCCCCGGGTCCAGGAGAGCCACATTACTATCGGCCATATCCTCTGCGGCCTGGTCGAACAGGAGCTCTTTCCGGCATGAAAAAACACCGACCGGAAGATCTAAAATCCTCACCCCTTTCTTGCGACTTCGTCGCAATTCATTCCCCTCTCCATCGAAGATGGAGAGGGGTCTACACTCTGGTAGAGATGAGGTGAGGAAGAAGATCTTCATCACCGGTGCCTCGGGCTGCGTCGGGCATTATTTATTCGACGAGCTGGCCAACCTTCCTGACACCGAACTTATTCTCCTGGTCAGGAACCCGGCCAAGCTGAAGTTCGATCCGCGGCAATATCCAAACGTCACCTTGATCGTCGACGACCTCAAGAACATCGCTAGTCACGCCGCGGTCGTCCAGCAAGCCGATCAGGTCGTCCATCTGGCGGCCGATTGGGGCGGGAACGAGGGGAATTACGATTACACCCTCTCCTTTTTTCAACTTCTCGATCCGGCTAAATGCCGCAAAGTGATCTATTTCTCCACCGCCAGCATTTTGGGCCAGGATAATAAAGTAACGGACGCGGCCGAGAAATTCGGCACTCATTATATCCGGAGCAAATACCGGATATATAAGAAACTGCCGGAACTGAAGATGGCCGGGAAGATCATCACCCTCTTCCCGACCTGGGTGATCGGCGGCGACGCCAAACATCCCTACTCCCACGCGGCCGAAGGGATCGTCGGGATCAAACCGTGGTTAAAACTGGTCCGTTTCTTCACCGTCGACGCCAGCTTCCATTTTATCCACGCGCGCGACATGGCCCGGATGACCAAATACTTGCTGGACAACGATCTGCCGGCCAAAGAATATGTTCTGGGTAACGCGCCGTTGACCGCAGGAGAGCTGATCAAACAGATCTGTAACTACTGGGGGGTTAAGGTTTTCTGGCAACTGCCGATCGGTTTGCCGCTGGTCCAGTTCCTCGCGCGCGTCACCGGACGGAAATTCCACCCCTGGGACCTCTATTGCCTCAACCACCGGCACTTCGTTTACCGGACGGTCAACGCGGCCAGTTTCGGTTTAAGCGGCGGGCTGGAAACAGTCGCGGCCCTGCTTAGGTCCTTCCGAACTTCCGCCTAGCCGCCGAGAGTAATTCTTTCTCCCCTTGATCCAGCTTCATTAACAAGACAAGTGACGCGTAGAGGGTGACATAGCCGGCCGCTAACACCGCTAACTTCATCCAGGGGAGCGCCCCGCCCAGCGGAAAAACGAACTGCCAAACCAGCCCTGAAATGGCCGCCGCACAGATAGGTTTAAGCAAGTAGAAACTATACGGAGTAAAGCCGACGATCCGATACGATTGGTATAGGCGCAAAAGATTAACGACCACAATAGCCGAAGCGACCGCGATCGCCGCCCCGATGATCCCGTAACCGGGGATCAGCCAAACCCCCAGCCCGGCAATGACCGCCAAATAAGCCAGCTGGTTCAGCAAGCTCCACCAGCTTTTGCCGGTCATATTTATTATCACCTGGGTGGCGCTCGTCCCGTATTCAAAGAGATAGCCAACCGCGACAATGACCAAGGCGACAGAGCCGGCGGCAAACTTCTCGCCAAATAACCCCAGGACCGCTCCGGGATAGAAGATGAAAAGATAGGAGAACGGGAGGGTCAAGATAAAGATCCAGCGAGTGATCGCTTTGTAAAGTGAATTAAGTGTCGTCATATCTCTTTCGACATAAAGCTTGGCGACCATGGGCCGGAAGACGAAGTTGAGCCCGGTCAGGATAACCTGCGAGATCGCCGCTAATTTCAGGACGACGCCGAAGATGCCGACTTGAGTGACCGCCAGGAAGAAGCCGGTCAAGATCAAAATTGCCCGCTCCCCTCGTGCCAGGTTAAGCGGCAAGAATGGGAGGGAATAGAATAAAAGCGACCGCTTCTCCCCACCCGTCAGGTCACCGCTAAACAGCACCTTACCCCACAGCCGGCGAATGACCAGGAGCCCAAGGACGATCATCAACAAGCCGACCAAGAGCTCCGTGCCGACCAAGGCGATAGCCTTCGTCCCGATCAGGATAAACAATAAAAGGATCGTCACCCGAAGTATTGGGCGGACGATGTCGCCATAAATTATCCCCTCGACGATCTTGAAGCGGGCAACACAATACTTATACAGGACCGGCCAGAACAAGCCGAGCGGCAAGGCCACCGAACAGAGCCGCAGCAACCCGATCAATTCCGGCTTATTGAAATAAGCGGTGATCTGCGGAGCAAAGAGAAACAAAAGACAACCGAGGATGACGGCGTTAGTCAGGGTGAAACGGAGGACAAAACGGAAGAGCGGCAGTGACTTATTCATCCCTTTTTCCGCTTCGAATCTCGGCCCGTAATAGATCAACCCCTGTCCGGTGCCGCAATCGGCGAACTCCCCCAAGAGACTGGCGATAGCAAAGACCCAGTAGTAAGCGCCAAGATTCCCGGCACCGAGGAGATGTGACGCGAGCAAGAGGAAAACATAGCTAAGCGAGTAATTGATCGCGTCGCCGGCCAGGCTGAAGAGCCCTCCCTTGGCGACCAGTTTCAGCGCTTTCACTTCCGGACCACTATCATCACCTTCCGTCCAGTGGTGATGTTATCTTTACTCCCGGCCCAGTCATGGATGGCGTTGTAAGCGACCGCGTATTTATAGCGATAACCGTCACCCCGCTTCGTCCCCGGGTCGTTGGTGATGAATTCACCGGTCGTCTCATCATAGCCCTTGAAGACCAGGAAATGGTAGGCCGGCCCCGGCTGGCGGTAATACTTATTCCCCAATAGACGTCCGGCCATAGGCGCCAGCACCAAGTTCCCTGTTCCTAGTTCCCGCTTGATATCCTCAACGTTAAACTTGTAGACGACCTCATAATTCTTGAACTTATAATAATCGGCCATCAATTTAGCTGTCTGCTTAGCGGTCAGATCATGGTGGCCGCCGTATTTCTTCTCCTGGAACTTAACCAGGCCCAGTATCTCCTGGTTGCCCGCTTCCTTGTCCAGCGGGTACGCTTTGACGTAATGGAGGGCGATCACGATCGCCGCTTCCTCGCAGGCGTCCTGCCACGGCTGGGCCCAGTTGCCGAACGGCGCCTGGCAGAGAAAAGGGACCTCGAGCTCGACTTTTTGCGGGGGGCCGTCAGCCGCCCAAGCCGGCAGATATAGGAGGAGAACACAGATCACGGAACAGAGCACTTGAAGCATGGGAATATGATAGCATAATTATTTTTTCTCTTCGATCAAAGGCGGCGCGCCGCATAACAGCACTTCTTTTCTTTTAGCAAAACCGGGCGAGACGCCGACGATATCTTCCAGTAGCCTTACTGTCCGCATCCTTTCAGGATAAAGCAAACTGCCATCCCTTTTCCGAATAACAACGGGGCTGCTTAAATAGGGAACGAGTTCTTCCATCACTGAAGCATGTGTCTTGGGATTTAAAATAATATAAGAAATAACTGCTTTCCTTAATTCGGGCTTGATCCCCTCCTTCAGCGCATACTTTGCCAGCTGGGCCGGCGTTAGTTTGCCGTAATAAGCCAGGTAAATCTTGCCTGCCGTCGTGCGGAACGGCACGCTCCAGGCAACAAACTTGCTTTTTATATTACCAGTCCAACTCATGATAAAATCCTCAAGCTTATTTTCTGTTGATTTGCCGGTAAATTTCAATCAATCACGCGCCACGCAATTATATTACGCAGATTGAAAACCGTCTGACATTCTGATATCCTTGTAATGACTAATGTCTAATTTCTAATGACTAATTGATGAAAATATTTTAATCCGGATTTTAATTAAATACATTCATTAGTCATTATGTCATTAGTAATTAGTCATTTTCTTGTGGCCCCATTGTCTAACGGTTAGGACGCGGCCCTCTCAAGGCCGAGGCAGGGGTTCGATTCCCCTTGGGGCTATTTTCCTTTTTTCTTCGTTGATCCCTTGGCTTTGATCCGTTTGACTTCCAAGGTCACGTATCTCTTTTTATTCTTTATGGCGAGATAAGGCAACAGGTGGGACAAGACCTGCTCGGCGGTCGCCTTGCGAACAATACCCCTGGAACTGGTCTGCTCCCAGTGGGCCTTCTTTTTCCTCCAACTCTGAACCTTGCCTCCGCTGGTTATGAAATTAATTACGCACTCCGAGTTCTTCACTGTTCTGTTTCTCAAATAATAACTGCTATTCATTATACTATAGTTGTCCTTGCTTTAGTTGGGCATATTAACAATTATCAGCTAACTTCCTTCAAAACCTGCAACTTTTCGCCGCCCGGCTGGCGATTTTTCGTCATATCACCCCTAATACCCAATTCTACGGCTCGGATGTCCTAATGCGTTTTTCCAATATTTAACAGTAAATATTAGGGCTTTAGAGAAAAACCCTGGCCTGCCTACCGGTAGACAGGCCTTCGTGCTTATCCGGCAATAAGATTGCTGTAACTTCATCCGAGGAGGTAGCGCAATGAGTGAATTAATGCCGATTGAAAGGATCGAGAATCGGATTTACTTGATCAGGGGACATAAAGTACTGCTGGATAGGGATCTGGCCCAGTTATACGGGGTTGAAACTAAATATCTAAATCGCCAGGTAAAAAGGAACTTATCAAGGTTCCCGGCCGAATACATGTTCCAGTTAACTGAAAAAGAGAAAGCTAAGGTGGTGACAAATTGGCACCACCTTAGCAGCCTAAGATTTTCACACCAACTGCCCTACGCCTTCACTGAGCACGGAGTGGCAATGTTATCGGCTGTGCTGAACAGCCCTCGCGCAGTTAAGGTTAGCATTTTGATCATTAACACCTTTATTCGTCTGCGGCAGTTGCTGGCCGGGAATAAAGAGTTAGCCAAGAAAATCGAAAAACTAGAGGTTAAACATTCAAAGCATGAACTGGAGATTACAACTATTTTCAAGGTACTCAAAAAGCTCTTGGCGCCGCCACCTCCTCCCCCGGCAAAGAAAATTGGCTTTATACAATGAATACATTAGTAGTTTTACCCTTGCCGGTTATCCGATAAACGAGTAAAATAAGAGTGTTATGGGGCAATTCAAAGCAACAAAAACGCCGCTGGACGGAATATTGGTCATCGAGCCAAAGGTCTTCAGCGACGACCGCGGATTCTTCATGGAGTATTACAATATCAATAGTTTTGCCGAGTTCGGCCTGACCGACAAGTTCATCCAGGATAACCATAGCCGCTCCAAAAAAGGAGTGGTGCGCGGCCTCCATTACCAGATCCACCCCTCACCTATGGGCAAGTTGGTCAAATGCGTCCGGGGAAAAATATTTGACGTCGGCATCGATATCCGTAAAGGCTCACCAACTTTTGGCCAGTGGTACGGGGAGATACTCTCCGGCGACAACCATAAGATGCTCTACTTCCCGCCCGGTTTCGCCCACGGTTTCATGGCGCTTGAGGACCAGAGTGAAGTCATCTATAAATGCACCGCGGTCTACAGCCCCGGCGACGAGCGGGCGATCGTCTGGAACGATCCCGCGATCGGCA
This sequence comes from Candidatus Margulisiibacteriota bacterium, assembly GCA_041658645.1. Classification (NCBI taxonomy): domain Bacteria; kingdom Bacillati; phylum Candidatus Margulisiibacteriota; species Candidatus Margulisiibacteriota bacterium. The sequence goes on along the minus strand of JBAZZV010000004.1, from coordinate 64,148 downwards.
TCAAGTGGCCGCTCGACCTGATCGGCAAACCGGTCGTTAACGCGAAGGACTCCCAAGCTCCACTCTTTAAGGACGCGGAAACCAACTTCAGCTGGAATGCCTAAGTTTTGCAAACTGGTCGTCTTTGTTCCACTCTCCCACCTGGAAAAGATCCGCGCAGCCCTTTGCGCGGCCGGCGCCGGTAAGATCGGCCAGCATTACGATAATTGCACTTTCTACACCATCGGGACCGGGACTTTCCGCCCGCTCAAAGGAGCCAAACCTTTCCTCGGCCAAATAGGCAAGGTCACCCGGGTCAAGGAAGCCCGCCTCGAAACGATCGTTCCCCGGACCAGGCTGAAAAAAGTTATGGCTGCCCTGAAAAAAGCCCACCCCTACGAAGAGCCGGCCTACGACCTTATTGTTTTGCTCTAACCATCTTGATCGCTTCGCTTAAAGAATTTACGCCACTCCTCGTCGATCGTTTGGATCCGTTTAACGCTGACCGGCCGGCCCTCATATTTCACCGGATAGGTTTGCCACCCGCCAGCTACCTCCGCCACGATCTTGAACCGGTCAAGCAGAGACATATCCTGGGGATAAATCCCTTGCGGCAAAGATAAGCTGACCACTTCCCGGCTGGTCCATTTGGCGATCAATTGACAAGAGCGGTCCAAACTCCGCCGGGCGGCGGCCGGGCTCATCAGGTCAAAACGATCGTGGGAGTAAGTGTGACAGCCAACTTCCAGCCCCCACTCCGCCAGCTCCCGCAATTTCCTGGCGGCCGAAGCGGGTTGGCCAAATAAGTTGCGGTCGGCTGAACTCGTTTCGATCAGCACAAAAAAAGTCGCTTTCAGCGGCCAGTCAGAATGTTTGGCTTGGAAGGACTTTAAAATGCCGACGGCGCAATCGGGATCCAGTTGTCCGTTGGGCAAATAGCGGAATTGGCCGGACGAAGAGTCGTCAAAGGTCAGGACGACCGGTTTTTTCCCCGGCTTAAGCCCCGGGAAACCGGCCAGAATATCGCGGAGGTTGAACGGCTGATAACCGTTCTTATAGAGCCAGTCCAGGTCCTGCCGGAACTTGGCCGGGGTCCTCTGCCAGCGCCCTTCCGGCCGGCCGATCAAGTGGTATTCGAGAATGGGGAATTTTTCGGCAGCAGAGATCGAAGCGAAGTAACACAACAGGCAGAGGACCAGGCAGAAGCTAAGCTTTTTCATAATGGTACCGGTCGACCCTATCGTCCCGCCCCTTTTCGTCTCCCGGTCGATCTCCCGATCTCTCTGCCAGTAGCGTCCCGGTTCTTGCCCGCGTCCGCGAGCACTTTTTGCGCGGCTGCGTCGATCTTGGCGGCATAGGCAGCCAGCTCTTCCCGATCTTTGGCTATCCTACCCAGATGCGCGTCGATCTTCGCCAGATATTGTCTTTCGGTCAGAACTTTCGGGGTCGTGCCGCTCACCGTTGCTTTTAAGTCTTTTAATATCTGATCAATGTGTTCAATTACCAATTCCATTCCCGGTTCGGATATGTCCATAGTAGCTTGGCTGATCCTGTCCATTTCAGCAGCTAAATCTTCATCTTCCCTGGCGGCCCCGGCGTTCCGCCGATTGGCGGCCGCGCGGAGGCCCAGGCTACGGACTCGGATCAGGACGTTGGCCGTATCGGTCAATATTTCATCCGAGGTTTGAAGCAAGCTTATGGTGTCCGCAACAGTGTGGGACGACCTGTCCAGCGCTTCTATTGCCGCCTTTTGCTTTTCCGCAATGCCAAGTCCCTCGGCATCGTCGCTGGCCGAGTCAAGGCGATCTCCGCTGGAAAGCCGGTTAAAACTTGTCTGAAGGGCGAGCTGCGTTTTTGACAACGCACGCTGGGCATTAAGCGATGAAGTGTTTGTATTTACGACAAGCGCCGCGTGCCCGATCTTGGCGCCGGCGGCTAAAACCGCGGCCAACAATACTATGAGCGCAAAAGTAAAAATTATATTCTTTTTCATATCGTTCTAGTTGGCTGGCAGCATTTGAAAATATTCGAACAGATTTCCTTATCTGATGGGCGGCGATTGCCGCCGTCCAATCGCCGCCCAACATTGTTGCGACCTTTTCGGATTGGACGATTTCAAGTTTTTCTACAAATTACACTATTTATGAGTTTCATTTGCTCTGCGCTTCGCGCAGTTGGCGGCAAATTCTTTTAATTTCTACATTAAAAGGGGATATCTTCAACGACATCAGCAGCCACTTCTATTAAGTCATTAGATTTTTCTAATGATAGAGCCCCAGCTATGCTTTCAACAAATTCAGGTTTGCAATCTTTAATTTGTTCAGATAGTATTTTGGCTTTTAATACTTTATCTTCGTCAATATTATTTTCAGCCGCAGAGTATCCATCGATATTGTTTCTTAAGTAGCTCTCGTAGTCCTTGCCAAAATAGCCATATTTTTTGTTCTGATCTACGGTAAAAGTCCTTTCATCGTGATTCATGTCAGTTTCATTGATATTAAATGTCCCTGAAATGTCTTTGTTGCCTTTTTTTGACTTATCAGCGTCGAAGAGACAAAAACATTCGTAATCATAAGACTTAAATAATCTAAAGTTTCTTGATATTTGCGCCTTCCCTTTACAATTAATTATTTCAACACCGTTACGAATTAAATCATAACCAGAATTATGAAAGTAGTTTGGCAAAGCAAAAAGCTCTGTTTCTCCCTCGACGAGCAATATCTTTCTAGCAAAGAAGCCCCGAAGCTGATCGTAGAAAGTCTTTGTTCTGTAGAACTGCAGGATGTTGTCTTCTTTTGTTTTAACTTGATCAGCCTGTAATTGTATACATGATTCGGCTAAGGTTTTAGCGGTATGTTGCTTAACCTTTGTAATCCCGTCCTCTTTATATACCTTTACAAAACCTTCGAGGTTTTCTATATCTAAGAATTCCGGAGAATGGGTTGTTACTACAACCTGAACGCCACTTTTTGATATACTTGAAATATTCTTTGCCAACCATTTTTGAGCAATGGGGTGTAGATGCGACTCTGGTTCTTCTATCCCCAGTATAAAGTTCTCGCCCTTAAATGTTTCTGCATAGGCTTTAACAAAAGACATTAGTAATATTTGCTGTTCGCCGGTACCAAATTCATCAAACGATCGGCTATTCTTTCCTTCTTTGGCAATTATTCGCAATGAATTAAAATAGTTGTTGGGGTCGTAGGCAGAAAGATCTATTTCAAGTTTATGCTCAAACCCATCAATATTGCTTTCAAATGCTTTTTGTAGCCTTTCATGGAATTGTTTGTATTCAGGAACGGTTTCAAAAGTTGATTTAATATGTTCGAAATGTTCCGTTAGTGTATTTTTAACCGCTTGTTGCATGACCTCATGCATTTTCCTCGCCATTTTACTTAAAATACTATATTGGCTAAAATAACTTAATTGCCTACTAATATCGCGAGTTGCGTCAATAAGAATGAACTGGCATTTCCCTTTATCATCGTTACTAAGAAAGATCTTTTTCTCGTTGTTTGTGCCAGCAGGATAATGAAAGGTATTTTCAGTTTTTCCATTAGTTGTTTTATTTGTTGAAAAACAAACTACATTTGTAGCTGGGTTGTAGTTATTGCCTAAATAAAAGTTCTCATCAAAACAAGCAGTAAACGAAATATTGGGATAATCTTTACTATCCCTAAAGAAATAGTCGCTATCATGAAAATCAAAATATGAGGCATGTTTTTCGCCAAGCATGCAGTCCAAAGCTTTTAATATATTTGACTTTCCAACATTATTTGGCCCAAAAAGGATAACTGGAGTATTGTCTGGAAAATCAACCTCAACTCTTTCAATAGATCTAAAGTGGTCAATTGTGAATTTAGTTAGTCTCATACTATTTAATAAAAATACTTGCGGTTAGCGCGTCAAGTTCGTTCCGGCATTTGTTCGTCAAGCCGTTGTTTTTATGGGCAATTTGTGACAGCTCACTAATTCTCAAATGTTTTTTATTGTTCTTGTCAAAATTAGGTATATTAATGTTTTCTAGTATATGACTTGAATAAAACCAGGAAATATAAGCCACTACAAAATCATTAACTATTTCGCTATTTAGAACGCCACACAAATAATTGGCTTCTTCTTTATTCGCGAAAGGAATCATCAATACATTGTGATCAGGAACAACTAATGTTTCTCCCAATATGTCATCTCTAATAGAATCAACAACGCTGGCAATCATTCCGCTTGCCAGTGCCTTCCATACAACTTTGTACTTACTAAATGTATATTCGCCAATATCATATAAGCCATGCTTAGGTATTTTGGCGTTTTTTAGATGTTTTTGATAAATTCCTCTTGTTTCTAGCCAACTAATTATTTCTTGATCGGTTTTATAAAAATATCGAAAAGAATTGGGATATTGATCTTGTAGTGTTTCGGTTTTGTAGCATTTGCCATTTTTATCGTAAGGGATAATCGCATAATATTCTGGGCTTGCATGCCATCTACCCATATCCTTCCCTCTCAATATCGGATAAATAATATCCGTTTCAATTGGCACTTTATAATATTTTAGCTTTTTTCTTCCAATATCTGCCTGATTCTCAAAGAGTATGTTCCCTTTAATTTTTGATTTAGATATTTTCCCCCAATACAAACCGTTGAGACTAAAGTCCACCCCTTTTCTGGCACGATAATTTGAATGTCCGACTAATGATTTTAATGCCTTAATCTTCTTAATATCAGATATAAACCAAGAGGAGCTAGGGACCTTGGCTCTTATTGGTTCCGCAACAAGATCTTCGCTCTTCAACAATGGAAGCACGGCACTCAAAGGCTGGTCAGAAGGGATTGTTCCTTTTTCCCTTTTATGCCATCTGCGATAAGGGACAGGGTAAGATGTCCTATTATTCTTTTGTAAGATTATTGTTGCAGGTTTATTTGAGGCTCCGATATCGGCAAATGGTTGCACGGGAACAAAATCATCCACAGCAACTACTTTTACTTCTACCTCATCTTTAATTTTAAATCTTCTGAATCCCTCGCCTCCGCCAGATGACTGCAACAGATTCTGGGGTAGAACAAAACCAAGAAAACCATTTTTTCTTAGATACTTGTCCATTACAACATATGTTAAAAGCACGCAGATATCATCATGGGCCGAACCCAGCCTCGCCTTCAATCCTTTATGTAAAAAAACCTTATATTCTTCCCAATATTTCTTTATCGAATCTCTATAATCCTCTGGTAAATTCTGCCAATTTATCCACGGCGGATTCCCAACAATATAATCAAAGTTCTCGAAAAAAGCGGGTGCAAATATGTTTTTGATTATTTTACCCCATATCCCGTTAAGTCCTTTTTTCTGCAAATCAAGGAGTGTTTCATAGAAGTCACAGATCAATTCATCATCTGCCTCTGAGAGATTCAATGCAAGACTTTTATATTTACCCTCGAACTTATCAACGCCGAGTTCAATATCAACACATGCTGTTACAAGACTTAGTAATATTTCTAATTGTTTATTTTGTATTAAAGAAACCGGTATTTTAAATATGCCAACTTTTGTTGGTAAAGAGTAGTATGTTTTATGCTTCGTTTTAAACTCGAGAGGTGCAAGCAGGGAGTCGCTTAGATAAATAGGAATATCTATCCCTCCTTCCTTAATATCATTTAAATATTCAGACAAAGCAATTAAATAGTTTGTCTTTGCTGCGATAACGGCTAAAGGGTTCAAATCTATCCCGACAATGCTATTTAAGCATGTATCTAATTTATTCTTTTCAAGAATGGCGTCATTCTCTTTAATTCTCTCTATTAAGATCGACAAGAATGTCCCCGATCCGCACGTAGGATCTAAAATTCTAACATTCTCAGAGAAATTAATATTGAGGCTTTCAACCAAGAACTCGGCTAGCCAGTCCGGAGTGTAGTATTCCCCCAGGGAATGTCGTAGCTTTTGTGGCAACAAATAATGATATATATTCTTGATGAGATCCTTGGCCTCTTTCGGTTCAAGGTTTAGAGAACTAAAATCATAATTCTTGAGTTTTGTTGATATTTTTAGAACTGTGTTTTCTATCTCATTGTTCCAGCACAACAAATACCAACTAAAGAAATCGCCTTCGTTAAAGTTATTTACGCCCTCAGACCTAAAGATTTCGCCACTTTCCAGTAAGGATATTTTGTGCTTAAGATTGCTTTTATTTATAGACGAAATAAAGCTTTCGTCCCTATGGCGAAAATAGGTAAGCGTTTCAGCCCCAAGTAATTTAATAAAAAGTGCATAATAAGTATGAATGGCAAATATTATTCTTGGTAGATCGTCGGTTTCGTTTTCTAAGCGAAAAGTCTTAGCAAGCTCTTTTATTTCGATTTTTTTAGTATCAAATTCGTACCCGCAGACTTCACGAAATAGTATTTTCCATTGTTCAAATAATAAATTGACTTTCCCTTCGTCATTCTTAATGAAATTGATTAGTAGTGTTTTTACATCAACAATCGTATCTTCGGAAATAATACTAAAGTCCTTAATTAAATTATCAATAATTAAAGCTTTTCCTTGTATTCCAATAGAAAAAAGCCTTTGAAGGAGCAATTTAAAGGACTTTTCGTTGACTTCTACGGGGTTTTCAATATCCCATAGATTATTTCTTCTTCTAATAAAAACGATCTTAAAACCATCAAATATTACTCCTAAATATCTGTTAATGTTTATTTTTTGCCTATTTTCTATGCCAACAATATGGCGCTTCACCTGTTCAACTGCTTTTATATTTCTCTGGGAACTATTAGAAGCATCTAAATAGTTTGGCTCCTTATATTCGATTATTACCTCACCATAAAGAGAATCAATCCGACCTTTTAATACGGTATATTCATGATGTTCTTCGGGGATAGTTATTTTATTATCTTGAGAGATAATATCTATTAAAGATGAAAAAGCAACTCTTAAATCCTCTTCACTCGAAATCAAATCCCTTTTCGAGATAAAGTATTTAAAATATTTTCCATTTATTTTGTTGATTAAGATGTCAATGTTAGCCATATTCTTATTTCATTAAATCGTCAAGGGTTGTTCCTAGCCCCTTGGCGATTTTTACCACTGTTTGAATAGTCGGTTTGGTAATGACATTTGTTTCAATTTTGGTCAGCGTTGTGTAGGGGAGATTGGCCTTCCGGGCCAGCATGTCTTGCGTTAAACCCTGCTTATTTCTAAGCTGTTTTATCTTTTCCCCAATTGTCCTGTTATTATTTTGACTTTTCATGGTTTCAATAGTATGATAGCATTATTATGTTTGCATACTTAAGATATTATATCAGTAATTTTCTATTTATTCCATTCAGAAAAAGCCCGTTTTTGGCCCCTCCTTCGGCGGGCAGGCAAAATAAAGTGCGAGCCGATATTTTTCCCAGGTTCTTTGGCAGTTTTTCAATCCGAAAAGGTCGCCCGGAAATTGGGCGGCGATTGGACGGCGGCAATCGCCGCCCATTATTAATGAAAATCGGTTCGGATATTTTCAAATGCTGCCAGCCAACCCTTAAAAGGGCCGTTTTTCAGCAGCGGCCGCCAGCCGATTTTCCCTTCAAATTGGAATTTTTTATCTTTTGTCCCGCCGGAGGCGGGACGGGCCAAAAGCGGGCTTTTTCTGATTCCCGAATCAAAGGAGGCAAGCCATGAAGTACTTCGTTTACGCCAGAAAGTCCACCGACACCGAGGAAAAGCAGGTCCTTTCCATAGAAGCGCAGATCACAGAATTAAAAGAATTTGCCGCCAAAGAAAAACTTGAAATCGTCGCCTCGCTCTGCGAGGCAAAAACTGCCAAAGAACCTGGCCGAATCATATTCGGAGAAATGTTGAAACGCATTGAAAAGGGAGAAGCGGAAGGAATTTTGGCTTGGCATCCTGATCGCTTAGCCCGCAATAGCATTGACGGAGGCCAGATCATCTATCTTCTGGACACAGGTCAGCTAAAAGATCTCAAATTCCCGACCTTTTGGTTTGACAGTACGCCCCAGGGCAAGTTCATGCTGAACATTGCCTTTGGACAGAGTAAATACTATGTGGATAACCTTAGTGAGAATGTCAGACGCGGGCAACGACAGAAGTGCAGGCGCGGTGAATGGCCTACCAAAGCGCCTCTCGGCTATTTAAACAATCCGATAGATAAAAGGCGGGTTAATATTGATACCGTAAAAGTTCCTTTGGTTAAAAAAGCCTTTGAGCTCTACTCCACCGGAGATTACACGCTTAAGGCGCTTGCCAACTACTTGCAAGACGCCGGCCTGCGAAACTCCAAAGGCAATGTTCTGGCAAAGACCTGTGTCCAGAATATGCTAAAGAAAACCTTTTATTACGGAACCTTTTTCTATCGTGGGGAATATCATGAAGGAAACTACGAGCCAATTATTTCCAAGTCTATATTTGACCAGACCCAGCAGGTTATGGCTAATCGAGGCAAGAAAAAGCGGCAGAGAAAACACCAGTTCGCTTTTTCTGGGCTTATGCGATGCGGTCAATGCGGTTGCATGATAACCTGCGAGAAGCAGAAAGGCCATCATTACTACCATTGCACCAAGAAAAAGGGCGCCTGCGATCAGAGGTACGCTCGTGAAGAGCTTATTACCGAACAGATGAAGGATATTATTCAACGAGTAACTATACCTGCCGATTGGGCTAATAATATGCTCAATAAGCTCAATGAAGATAAAGCACAGGCCCAGAGCGAAACCAAGGTTTTAGTTCAAAATCTCGCCGATCAGAAAGCTGAAGTCGAGCAGAAGCTAAACCGGCTGCTTGATCTTTATATTGAGGGTAAAAGTATTAGCCCCGAAGAATACCAGGCGAAAAAACGGGAATATCTTGATCGAAAAGCCGACATTCAGCAGAAAGTGCGAGATTTTGAACTAACGGGAAATAATTGGCTCGAACCGATGCGGGCTCTTATTTTATCCTCATGCCAAGCCAAAATTCTTATATCCGAAAATAATCCGGATAAGATTTCAACATTTCTGAAAAATATCGGCTCGAACTTTATTTTAAAAGATAAAAAATTCCAATTTGAAGGGAAAATCGGCTGGCGGCCGCTGCTGAAAAACGGCCCTTTTAAGGGTTGGCTGGGGGACAGGGATTTGAACCCCGATACGCAGCTCCAGAGGCTGCAGTCCTACCGTTAGACGATCCCCCAACACAAAGTCAATGACTAATGTCTAATGACTAATTACTAATTAATGTTTTGGACTTACGCAAAATCGCCGCTTCTTAATAATTGATTAGTTATGACATATAAAGAATTATCGCTCGATAACTTCCTGACAAATTTTGTCATTCTTATCGAAAACTTAAGTGTTCTGTCTTGAATTTCCATTATAATAACGTGCCGAAGGCACTCCTCAATTAGTCATTAGAAATTAGTCATTAGTCATTTCTCAGTAAGGAAGTTTCCACCACTGCGGTTGGAAAATGAGGACGAATAGGCCGAACAGAGTGACAAAACAGGCCACGCCGATAAAGACCAGGAAACGCCCCTCGAGTGGTTCCTTCCAGCGGGCTTTCAGCCAGTAAGCGAACAGAAGCGCGCACAGGCCGACCAGCACGATCGCCCCACCCTTGAAGATCGGGCTGTAATTGGTCAACTGAATAAGACTTACGCCGAAATCACTCATCGCTGAAATTATAACCCAATTATTGTATAATCTCAACATGACCCCAAAGATCGAACACTGCGACATCCTGATCATTGGCGGCGGGATTGCCGGCCTCTCGGCCGCCCTGGAAGCTTCACGGCACGCCCGGGTTACCGTCTTGACCAAGGGGAAGATCGGCGAAACAGCGACCGAAAAAGCCCAAGGAGGGATCGCGGCGGCGATCGACCAGATCAGCGACTCGACCGAGTTCCACTTTGAAGATACGATCGAAGCCGGGGCCGGCCTTTGCGACGAGCAGGCGGTCAGGGTACTGGTGACCGAAGGGGTTCCGCGGGTCAAAGAACTGATCGCCATGGGAGCGCGCTTCGACCGGGCGGAGACCGAAGCCGGCGGCGGATTTGCTCTGGCGCTCGAAGGGGCCCATAAACAACGCCGCATCCTCCATGCCGGCGACGAAACCGGGGCGGAGATCGAAAAGACGCTCGGCCGCCGGGTTATTGCCGAAGGGAAGGTCCGGGTCGACCAGCGGGTCCTCGGGATCGATCTCCTGGTCGAGAACGGCCGCTGTGTCGGGGCACAGGCTATAGACCAGAAGAGCGGCTCCGCGGTCACCTATTTGGCCAAGACAACTATTCTCGCCACCGGCGGCGTTTGCCAGGTCTATCTCTATACGACCAATCCGGAATTCGCGACCGGTGACGGAGTCGCCATGGCCTACCGGGCGGGAGCCGAGGTCACGGACATGGAGTTTGTCCAGTTCCACCCCACCGCCCTCGTCCAGTTCAAGCAATTCGAAGACCTGGTCGCCCTCCCCCAATTCCTGATCTCGGAAGCGGTTCGCGGCGAAGGGGGGATGCTCCTCAACAACCGCGGCGAGCGCTTTATGGAAAAATATCACGCCCAACTGGAGCTGGCGCCGCGCGACATCGTCTCCCGGGCGATTTACGAAGAGCTGAAGAGCGGCAACGAAGACCATGTTTTCCTCTCCCTGCGCGGCATCGCCCCGGAGAAGATCAAACACCGTTTCCCGATGATCTATAAAACTTGCCTGGAGCGCGGCTTGGACATAACCAAAGACAATATCCCGGTCGCCCCCGCCGCGCATTATTTTATGGGCGGGATCAAGACCGATATCGACGGTCGGACCAATATAGCCGGCCTCTTCGCCGCCGGCGAATGCGCCTCGACCGGCGTCCATGGCGCGAACCGGTTAGCGTCCAATTCGCTGTTGGAGGGGCTAGTGTTTGGATATCGTGCCGCCCAGTCAGCCAAAACTGATATTTTAAATTCCGGATCCACTCCACAATTAGTCATTAGTCATTCGTCATTAGTCATTAAGCCTAAACTTAAGGATATTGAGGTTCAACGCCTCAAACTAATCATCAAAACCGCCATGTGGAACGGGGCCGGGATCATCCGTTCCAAAGAGAGCCTGACCGGGGTCCTGAACCGCCTGGAGATGATAGAAAATGAGGTTAAGGGTGACCTGGAACTGCGTAATATGCTGACCGTTGCCCGCCTGATCACCCAAGCCGCGCTTGATCGTGCCGAATCCCGCGGCGCGCATTATCGGACCGACTTCCCGCAAAAAGACGACCTGAACTGGAAAAGACATCTGGTTTATAAAAACTCCTAAATTTTCTGAAATAAACCGCAAAATCCAACGAAACACCATCATGATCAAACCAAGCCAAGTCGCAAGCCAAGTCTTATCCGGCAAAATTGACGTGAAGACATTTCTTCAGTCGCTGAGCGGTCAAGTAGCCCAAGTTAAGAATTGGGCGAGAGGCAGGAAAAATGAAAAAAGGCCTGACCCGATAAAAGTTCACATGGACAGGTGGAAACTCTCCTCCCCGCTTCTGGGTTCGATCGATATCCCCGACCGCAGTATTAAGTTCCCGGCCACGGTAATGGTCAAGTTTGACGAAGAAGACGATAAAAAAATCGTCCGTCTCTTTGATAAAGAGGGGAAAAAACTGTTTTATTCAGCGGAAATACTGGTAGAGGGGATCAAGTTCAGCCTGAAAGCTCTAACCTAAGGATAAATTCTAAGCCGTCTTTTTGGCTCTTCCCCGACCGATTCGGAATGCAACCCCGCCGCGTCGACCCGCTGGTGCTGGACCCGCCTGATATAAGCGTTTTGCGGATTTAGGTCGATCGCCTTACGTTTGTTATTGACCTGGACGATCGCGTCATCCACTTCCCGCAGGGCGATCTCTTCCGGCGCGTCCTTGCCGCCGACCCGGAAAAAGAACTTAAGGAAACGCATGACCTGGGCGGGAACATTCTTCTTGATAACGTGGACCGGGATACCGTGCTCGCCGGCCAGGACCATGACCTTGTTGTTCGGCCGGGCTTTCGACTTGACCGTCAGAATGAGGTCTGCTTCATCTAGGCTCTCCGCCGCCACCGCCGCGATCATTAAGACCCGGAGCGAGCGCTCGAGCACCTGTTTATTAACGCCAAAGGGATAGATCCGGAGGGGGCCCGGCCCCTTCTCGGCCTCCGCTTCGGCCAGCTGCGCCGGCTCCGGTTCCGGCATCTCTGCCCGCTGTTTCTGGACGACTTCGATCTTCCCCCCCGCTTTCCTGACCCTGATCTCCGGGACCAAGCCGCGACCGCGCAAGAAGGCGTCGACCGCTTTATCCACGTCAGTATAAATGGCGAAGATGTCACGTTCGCGGATCTCGACCGCGATGTCGAAGGTCGGCGGCGCCTTCCGCTCAAGGACCGTCTTCTGGGTGTGGCGGCGTTTGGCCTCTTCGTCCCCCAGGATGACCGACTGGATCCCGCCGATCAGGTCGGACAGCGTCGGATTGCTGATGATGTTATCGAGCGAGTTGCCGTGGGCGGTGGCGATCAGCTGGACCCCCCGCTCGGCAATGGTGCGGCAGGCGGCCGCTTCCAGTTCATTCCCCACTTCGTCAACGATGATCACTTCCGGCATGTGGTTCTCGACCGCTTCGATCATCACCCGATGTTGCAGTTCGGGTGCTGCGACCTGCATCCGGCGGGAACTGCCGATGCCGGGATGCGGGATATCGCCGTCGCCGGCGATCTCGTTGCTGGTATCGACGACAATGACCCGCTTATGTAATTTCGCGGAGAGGAAACGGGCCGCTTCGCGCAGTTTGGTCGTTTTACCGATACCGGGAGGTCCCATAAAAAGGATGTTCTTGCCCGACTCCATCACGTCCTGGATGATGTCGTTGGTCCCGTAGATCGCCCGGCCGATGCGGCAGGTCAGGCCGATGATCTTGCCCTGCCGGTTGCGCATGGCCGAGATCCGGTGGAGGGTCCGCTCGATCCCGGCCCGGTTATCGCCGGAGAACTGGCCGACGCGGGCGGTCACGTAATCAATATCACCCTGGTTAACGGTCCCGCCGAGCGGCAGGTTACGTTTGGTAAAGCGCGCTTCGGCCGGCCGGCCGAGATCAAGCACCACTTCGACCAATGCCGCCAGGTCGTTTGATTCCTTGAGGGCTTTTTGAATGTCGAGCGGGAGGATGGTCAAGAGCTTAGCGATCTCTTCGTTGATGTCCCGGGCCAGAGGCGGGTTCATTTAGTTTTGATGGTTTTTTTCAGGTTTATCCCGGGGACAAAAGCCGGACAGCGCGATTCACCGATGGTAATGGTGGCGCCGGTCTGCGGATTACGGCCGACCCGCCCTTTCCGCTTCCGGACCACGAAATTGCCGAAGCCGACCAGCCGCACCTTTTCGCTGCGTTCCAGCGCCGCGGTGATCTCCTCGATCGTCGCGTCAATGATCCGCTCGGTCTCGGCTTTGGAAAGGTCCATCTTCTCGCCAACTTTTCCGGCCAGTTGCTTCTTGTTCATTTCGTTTCCACCCCTTTTGTCGTCATTTCTTCTTTGGCCAGCAATTGCGCCCAGCGGCGGTCCACTTCCGCCTGGATATCCGTAATAAGTTTTTCATTTCCCGGCTTGAAGAGATGGCGGAAACGCTCCTGGGCTTTCAGGTAATCAACGACCGGTTTTTTCTCGCGCGGCTTGGTCACCTTGTAAACGCCGTTCTCCACTTCATAAAGCGGCCAGAGGCAGCATTCCGCGGCCTGGCGGCCGAGGACCGTCGTCTCTTCCGGCTTATGGCCCCAGCCCAGGCGGCACGGCTGCAGGACATTCATGAATTTCGGGCCCCGGATCGAGAAAGCTTTCTCCGCCTTCCGGGTCAGGTCGGCCCAGTTGCCGACGATCGATTGGGCAACGTAGGGGATACTGTGGGCGACCATGATCTCGGTCAGGTCCTTGCGCCACTGGGTCTTCCCCTGTTTCACCTTGCCGGCCGGCTCGGTCGTGGTGTTGGCCCCTTGCGGGGTCGCGCCGGAGCGCTGGACACCGGTGTTCATGTAAGCTTCGTTGTTGTAGCAGACGTATAACAGGTCGTGGCCCCGCTCCATCGCCCCGGAGAGCGATTGCAGGCCGATGTCGTAGGTCCCGCCGTCGCCGCCAAAAGCGACAAAATTGACCCGCTCGGGGAGTTGGCCTTTTTTCCGCAGGGCGCGGTAAGCGGCTTCTACCCCGGAGAGGGTCGCGGCGGCATTCTCAAAAGCATTGTGGAGAAAAGGAACGGTCCAGGCGGTATAAGGGAAAATAGTGGTCGAAACTTCCAGGCAACCGGTGGCGCAAACGACCACGACCGGGTCCTTGCTCGCCATCAGGACCTGGCGGACCACTATCGGCGCGCCGCAACCAGGGCACATCCTGTGCCCGCCGGTCAAGGGCTCATGCCGGGCTGACAATTCCTTAAGATTAACCATCTTATTCCCTCACTCCCAGATAAGAGACCTTTGGTTGCCGATCAACATTTTGCAATGAGGCAAAGACCGAGTGGAGGTCTGCCAAAGTAATCTCGCGGCCACCCAGTCCGTAAATGACATTGATCATTGGCGGCTGTTTCGTCTCCCCGTACATAGCCGAACGGAGCTCGGTATAGACTTGCCCCCCCTGGGCTGACCAGGTATCGGAGCGGTCCATCACGGCGATCGCCTTAGCCTTGGAGAGGGCCGCGGCCAGTTCCTCGGCCGGGAAGGGGCGGAAAACGCGGATCTTGATCAGACCGGCTTTGACCCCTTTGGCCCGCAGTTCATCTACGACCACTTTGGCGGTGCCGCAAGTCGAGCCGAGCGCGACCATAATGTATTCGGCATCGTCGGCCAGATAACTTTCGAACAGGCCGTACTTGCGGCCGAACTTTTTGGCGAATTCGCCAGCCACTTCGAGGATGACCTTCTTGGCGCCGCGCATCGCTTCGGCCACCTGCATCCGGTGTTCAAAATAATAGTCCTGAAGATCGATCGCGCCAACCGTCACCGGCTTGGTGGTATCAAGAAGTTTAACCTCGGCCTGGCGTTCCAAACCGACAAAATCCTTGACCTGTTTATCTTCCAGGGTTTCGATCCGTTCCAGGCAGTGGCTGATGATAAAGCCATCGGTCGTAACCATCGTCGGCAGGTGAAGGCGCGGATCTTCGGCGATCCGGACCGCCTGGATGAGCGAATCGTATGCTTCCTGCGAATTCTCGGAAAAGATCTGGACCCAGCCAAAGTCACGGGCGGCCATCGTGTCCGAATGGTCGCAGTGGATATTGATCGGCCCGGAGATCGCCCGGTTCACGTCACACATGACGATCGGCAACCGGAGGGCGGCGGCGATCGGCAGGATCTCATACATTAAACAGAGGCCTTGCGAGGAGGTCCCGGTCATGACCCGGGCGCCGGCGGAAGAAGCGCCCACGCAGGCCGACATCGCCGAATGTTCCGACTCGACCGCGACAAATTCGGTGTCGACCAATCCGTCGGCCACGTATTTGGCAAAGATCATGACGATCTCGGTCGCCGGGGTGATCGGATAGGCCGCGACGACGTCGGGATTGATCTGGCGCATCGCCTCGGCCATCGCTTCATTACCTGTTTTAGCTACAATTGGCATGTTATTTATGCTCCGGTTCCATGGTGATCGCTTTGTCCGGCTTGACGGGGCATTCCTTGGCGCAAATGCCGCAGCCTTTGCAGTGTTTGTAATCGATACCGGTCATCTTGGCGTCCTTGACCAGGATGGAAGTGTCGGGACAATAGGACCAGCAGATCAGGCATTGGATGCATCTTTCCTGGTGCCAGACCGGACGTTCGCTCCGCCAGTCGCCTGTTTCGAAAGCCTCGGCGGTGCCGGCCGGGAGAACGTCCCCTTCAGCCAGCTTTTTCCAACCCGGTTTTTCTGTCATTCCCCTTTGACCTCGCTGTACGCCCGCCGGATCGCCGCGATATTCCCTTTGACGATCTCCGGTTTGGAGGCGAACTTTTTCTTTAATTTATCTTCGGTGTCGACCAGCATATGTTCGAAATCGAGCAGCCCCGTCGCTTTGACCAGCGCCCCCATCATCGGAGTGTTGGGGATGTCGCGGCCAATGGTCGCTTTGGAAATGCCGGAAGCGTCAACGGTAAAAACCTTGGTCCCTTTCAGCTTTAACTGCTGGCGGATCTCCGCCGGAGTGGCCGTAGTGTTAACGATCAAATAGCCATCGGCCGGCAAGCCTTGAGTGACATCGACCTTCCCCATCAGGGTCGGGTCGAGGACGATGACCACGTTCGGATTGGTAATGGAACAATGCAGGAAGATCGGTTGGGAGGAGATGCGATTGAAAGAAGCGACCGGGGCCCCCATCCGCTCGGGGCCATACTCCGGGAAGGCCTGGATATTCTTACCCAGCGCCAATGCCGCTTCGCCAAAAAGAAGGGCAGCGGTCTTGGCGCCCTGCCCTCCTCGTCCATGCCATCTTATTTCAACGGTGCTATCCATCCATCCAACCTTTCCATACCGATTTTATCAAAAGCGAAGAGGAAAATCAAGAGGGCGAGCGCGGGGACGAGCGCGGCCGTGAAAGCCTGCCACTTACCGACGCCATAATTCTTGCGGAGAGCGACCGCCCACAGGCCGTAAGCGTAAATCGCGGTCAAGCCGATGACCAGATTAAAGCCAACGCGGAAGAGCGAGAGTTCCAGCCAACCGTAGCGGGTCAAACAGGCCAGCACGACCGGAAAAATGCCGGCCAGGATCACCGCGCTACTGTAAAACGAGCTCTGGACCATCCGGTTCAGGCTCCCCTTCCCCCTGGCCAGCAAACCTAAACCATGCAGGAGAACGCCTAACATATAGAAGGCGCAGCCCAGGCCCAGGACCAGCAGCCCGCCGATGATCAACAGGGTGATCAGATAGAAGACAAAACCGAGGGTCAGGATGACCGGCGCGACCAGGAGCAATTTCCAACCGCTGACCTCGACCAACAGGGTCGAGCCGATCGGCAAAAATTGGACCAGGAAGACACCCAGCGCCATGATCACGGCCAGGGACCAGGAACCGACGAGCAGAAAGGTCAGGCTCTGCTCTTTCCAATCCTCTTCCTTCAACCGCGAGTAGAAAAGGATCGGCCGGGCCATGACCGTGAACCAGGTGCCAAAATATTTTCTTAACATCAGTGTACCTCTCTTCGTCCTTCCAGGGATTTGGACAGGGTAGCCGGATCGGCATAGTCCATGTCGGCGCCGACCGGCAGGCCGTAGGCGATGCGGGTCAAGTGCACCCCGAGCGGCTTCAGCAAGCGGGTCAGGTAGATACTGGTCGCTTCACCCTCGGTGGTCGGGCTGATCGCCAGGACAATTTCCTTGATCGAACCTTTGTCCAGGCGGACCAACAGTTCTTTGACCCGCAAACTGTCCGGTTCGATCCCGTCCAGCGGCGAGATCAACCCGCCCAGGACATGGTATTGGCCATTATACACTCCGGACCGCTCGATTGCCACCAGGTCCTTCGGCTCGGCGACCACGCAGATCACCTCCTGGCTCCGCGAAGTGTCGGCGCAATGCTTGCACGGGTCGATATCGGTGATGTTGAAACAGATCGAACAGAACCTCATCCGCTCCTTGGCCTGAATGACCGCGTCGACCAGATCATCCACGCTCTTGCGGGCGCTCCCCAGGATAAAAAAAGCGAGCCGCTGGGCCGATTTCGGCCCGATCCCCGGGAGTTTTTTTAATTCTTCGATAAGTTTGGTTAGTGAGTCCGCGTACATCTCTTTCTGATTATAGCCGATTTATGTTATAATGCCAAATCATGAACAAAGCGGTTTTTCTCGACCGGGACGGGACAATTATTGAAGATACCGGTTACCTCAACCATCCTGTTCAGGTCAGTTTTCTCCCCGGCGCGATCGCCGCGATCAAGCGGCTGAAAGAGGCCGGCTACAAGATCATTATCATCAGCAACCAGGCCGGGATCGCCCGCGGCCTGATCACCGAGGATATGCTCCAGTCGATCGACAAACACGTCCACAAAATGGTCCTCCACGGTGGCGGCCAGATCGACGCCAGCTACTACTGCCCCCATCACCCGGAGCACGGTGTTTATCCTTACCGGCAGTCGTGTGAATGCCGCAAACCGCAAACCGGGCTGATCAAGCGGGCGGCCAAAGAACACGACCTTGACTTGGCCAAATGTTTTATGGTCGGCGATAAGAAAACCGACGTGGAGACCGGCCAACGCGCGGAAATAAAGACCATTTTTGTCCGCACCGGGCACGGTAAAAACGAAGAAAAAGAGCTAAAAGAAAAACCCGACCATCTGGCCGCCGACCTGGCGGCAGCCGTAGACTGGATATTGAAACAAGGAGCTGACCATGGAACAGCTAAATAAACTCCTCCCCGCTTTCGCCGGCAAAAAGATCCTGATCCTCGGCGACCTGATGCTCGATGAACATATCTGGAGCCGGGTTTCCCGCATTTCCCCCGAAGCTCCGGTCCCGATAGCCGACGTCGTCCGGATCACCCATGTTCCGGGCGGCTGCGGCAACGTCGCGGCCAATATCAGCGCACTCGGCGGCCACCCCTACCTCGTCAGCATTATTGGCGCCGACAGTTCGGGAGAAAAACTTCTCCGGGCGCTGGAGCGCGACAACGTCCCGACCAATTATCTGATCCGGGACGCCAACCGGCCGACCATTCTTAAATCGCGCATCATTGCCGCCTCGCAACAAGTAGTGCGGGTCGACCGGGAAGACCGGACCAGCATCTCGCCGCTCGTGGGCCAGAAACTGGCCAACCGGCTCAAAGAATTGGTCCCCAAGGTCGACGCGATCATCATCTCCGATTATGAAAAAGGGGTCGTCAGCCGCGAGCTCTGCCGGCTGGTCGTCGGCCTGGCCAGGAAACATAAGAAGACGGTCGCCGTCGACCCGAAAGGGACCGATTACGGCAAGTACCGCGGCGTGACCGTCCTCACCCCTAACCTGCGCGAGGCCGCTATCGCCACCAAAACGGAAATAATAGATGATAAAAGCCTGGCGGCCGCCGGCCGCGCCCTGCTCAACCAGATCAAGAGCAACTATATCCTGGTGACCCGCGGCAAAGACGGGATGACCCTCTTCAACCGCCAGGGCTCGACCTATATCCCGGCGATCCCGCGCGAAGTCTTCGACATTACCGGCGCCGGTGACACGGTCATCGCCACCCTCTCTCTCGCCCTAGCCGCCGGCGCGACAATGAAAGCGGCCGCGACGCTCGCTAATCTGGCCGGCTCGATCGTGGTCGGCAAGATCGGGACCGCGACCTGCTCGCGCGAAGAGCTGGAGGTCTCCCTGGAGGGGCGCGAACCGGTCGCCCGCAAGATCAAACTGCGCCAGGAGCTCGCCGTGATAGTCAAAAACCTGAAAAACGAAGGGGCCCGGATCGTTTTCACCAACGGTTGTTTCGACCTCCTCCATCTCGGCCATGTCCGCTATCTGCGCGAAGCCGGAAAACTGGGGGACATCCTGATCATCGGCGTGAACAGCGATACCTCCGTGGCCTCCCTCAAAGGCCCGGACCGCCCCTACATCTCGGAAATGGAGCGGGCCGAGATCCTCGCCTCGCTCGAATGCGTCGATTATGTCACGATCTTTTCCGAACTGCGGCCGGACAATGTCATCAAACTTCTCCGCCCCGACATCCATGTTAAGGGCGGGGATTATAAGATCAGCGACCTGCCGGAAAAGAAACTGGTCGAAGCGCTCGGCGGCCGGGTAGTCGTGATCCCGCCGATCAAGGGGCGCTCCACTACTAATATCGTCGCTAAAATACTGGGGAGTCAAAAATGAACTTCAAACCTCAAACTTCAAACTTCCAAACAAATATCAAATTTCAAATCGCAAATCTCAAACGTTTGGGATTTTCGCTATTGGCATTTTTGATTTGTTTTGAGGTTGGATGTTTGATGTTGGATGTTCCTGCTTACGCTTGGAGAATTACTCCTGAATTACAGAAAGAACTAGCAACTAAGCAGGCGGCTGTCCGCGCCAACCCGAAAGATGCCGACGCCCGCTTCGATCTGGCGATCACCATGGCTTATACCAATAATATCCAGGACGGCTGGACCAACCTGAAAAAAACCGTTGAGCTCGATCCTGATTACCGCAAAAAGGCCTTGAACGAATATATTGCCAAGGTCACGGCCAAACCGAACGACTGGCGCCTCCGTTTCCGGCTCGCTTTCACCTATTATTTCAACGACAAGAAGCGGGACGCGATCCGTGAATTCGACAATGTCCTCATACTCGACCCGGGCAACGTCTGGGCCTATGGCTACCTCGCCCTGATCTACGGGGAACTGAACGAGACCGATACGGCCATGGTCTACACCAAGCGCGGGCTCAAGATCGACAGCAGCGTCGCCGCCCTCCACCTCCTCCTGGCCGAAGGTTACAACCGCCAGGGAAACAAATGGGGGGCCATGCTCGAGGGGATGGAAGCTGTCCGTCTCCGGGCGCTCGGGTATTAACATGAAGCTCTCACGGTTAGCCCTCCTCTTGGCCGTCCTGGCGATCATCGCCGGCTGGTTCTACTGGGCGATCTTCTCCCCCAAACAAGACATCTCCCAGGTCATCTATCAAACGATCAAAGACCAGCAGGGGCGCGCCGATCTGGCCTTCAAGCGAGTTTCCTTCGAAGAAGTTTCCGGCGGGGAAAAATTCTGGGAGCTGCGGGCCGAGAGCGCGGTGGTCAATAAAGACTCCGGGGTCGCCACCCTGCAGGAGACGACCGGGACCTTCTACAAGCACGGCCGGCCGGTCCTGAAATTCCGCTCCCCGGCCGCCCTCTGGGACATGAAAAAGAAAGAGATCTTTTTGGATAAACCGCTCGGCTACGATGTCTCCTACGAACGACAGATCGCCACGCTGATCAAGACGCTCCGGGACAAACCGGGCTCGCTCTTTACCATCGCGGAGAATTACCAGCCAGGTCTCGGTTACTGGTTCCAGGCGAGAAACCTAAGCTGGAAAGTGGCCGACCAGCTGCTGCTTTGCACCGGAGGCATCGTCCTCAACAAAGGAGAGATCACCGGCTACGCCGATTCTCTCCGGGGTGACGTCGAATTGAAACGGGTCAGACTCGAAGGGAACCCGCGGCTGGTCATCGTCCCGAGCAAGAGCTCGCCGGTCACCTTCGAGGCGGCCAGCTTTGAACTCGACCGGGAACTGGACCAGTTCATCGCCCACGGCCACCCGTACGTCAGCTGGCAGGAGGCGACCGTCACCGCGGCCAACGGCAAATATTTACAGGCGGAGAAAAAGATCGAGCTGGCCGGCCAGGCCCGGATCAATTACCGTGACATCAGCGCCGGCGGCGACCAAGCCAATTACCTGCTCGCTAGCCAGCAGATAATCTTGACCGGCCAAGCCCGGGCCGACCAGGGAGACAACCACTTGAGCAGCGACCAGGTCATGGTCTCGTTAAAAGAGCAAAAGATCTCGCTCCTGGGCCGGAGCAAAGTCATTATCAACGAGGAGGGGATCGCGCCATGACCCCGCAAGTCGCCGCTAAAACCAAACCGGAGGCAGTCATCGTCTCGCCCAGCCAGTCCTATGATGTCGTCATCATCGGCGGCGGTCCCGCCGGCCTGACCGCCGCGATCTACGCCCTCCGCTCCAGGCTCAAAACGCTGCTTATAGAAAAAATGGTCCTCGGCGGGCTCGCTTCCACTGCTTTTCAGATCGAAAATTATCCCGGCTTCATCGACAGCATCCCGGGGATGGAACTTTGCCAGCGGATGGAAAAGCAGGCGCTGCAACTCGGCCTGGAGGTCCTCTGGGGGAACGTCAAAAAGATCGACCAGCAGCTGCAGGTTGAAGTGGGCGCGACTAAGCTCTCGGCCAAGGCGATCATTATCGCCTCCGGCACGGAACCGGCCAAGCTCGGGGTGCCGGGTGAAGACGAACTGCGCGGCCGCGGCGTTTCTTACTGCGCGACCTGCGATGGCCCCTTCTACCAGGGAAAGAACGTGGTCGTGGTGGGCGGCGGCAATTCGGCCGTCGAGGAAGCGCTCTACCTCACCCGCTTTGCGGCCAAGGTCTCGATCGTCCACCGGCGCGACCAGCTGCGGGCCGACAAGATCATCGCCGAGAAAGCGCTCAACCATCCCAAGATCTACCTTTACTGGCACGCGGAACTGGCCGAGATCGGCGGCTCGGGCAAAGTGACCGAGGTGACGCTCCAGGACAAAGCCAGCGGGAAGAAGATCAAGGTCCCCGCCGACGGAGTCTTCATCTATATCGGCACCAACCCAAACAATGAAGCGGTCCGGGGGATCGTCAAGCTTGATGAGCGGGGTTTTATTATCACCGATGACCGGATGAAAACCTCGGCTACCGGTATTTTTGCCGCCGGCGACATCCGGAGCAAACATCTCCGGCAGATCGTGACCGCGGCGGCCGATGGGGCGATAGCCGCCGATGCCGCCCGGGAATTTATCGAGCAGGCTTGACACTATGAGCGGCGGGCGTATAATTTACGGAGCGATGAAAAAGTTAATTAGTTGTTTATTACTGGCTTTAACCGCGCTCGTCCTGGCGGCCGCGGCCGAAACAGCCCCGCAGCTCGGGTCGGTCGCGCCCGCCCTGGCCCTGCCCGACCTTAATGGCAAAACGACAACTTTGCAAAGATACGCCGGGGAAAAACCGGTCATCGTGGTCTTTTTTACCAGTTGGAGCAAGTCGTGCCAGGCGGAACTGGCCGATCTGCAAGCGCTCTACAACCATAAGTTCGAGATACTGGCGGTCTCCTTCGATAAGAAGAGCAAGGAGTTAAAAAGTTTCCTGGCCAAAAACCCGCTGTCCTACCCGGTCCTGCTCGATAAAAAACTGGCCTCGCTCGACGCCTTCCAGGTCCTGATCATCCCGACCACCTTCTGCGTTAACCGCGACGGGGAGATCGAGAAGTTATTCGTCGACTACGATGACAACGTGAAGCTGGCCCTGACCGACTGGCTGGCCCAATAGTTTACTCATAGCGGAGGGCGACGACCGGGTCCAACCTCGCCGCCCGCACGGCCGGATAAACACCAAAGAATATCCCGACGGCGGCAGAAACTACGGTCGCCAGGATCACCGCCCACCAGGCGATGACCAGCGTCCCCTTAATGAACCACATGATCAGGAACGCCCCCAGCAAGCCCAGAATGATCCCCAGGACGCCGCCGATCAGGCTGATCATCATCGCTTCGACCAAAAATTGTAAAATTATATCGCGGCTTTTAGCCCCGATCGCCTTGCGCACGCCGATCTCGCGGACCCTTTCATTGACCGCCACCAGCATGATGTTCATGATGCCGATCCCGCCGACCAGCAGCGAGATCGCGGCAATGCCGGTGACAAAGCCGGTCAGCGCCCCGAGCACGTTGTTGACGATGTTGAGGATCCCTTGCTGGGTCATGAAGCGGAAATCATCGTTCCCCAAGCGCCGCTGGACCACGACCCGGACCTTTTCTTTCACTTCATCCAGCTGTTTGATATCCTTGGGGAAAATATTGAAACGCATTATATTGTAATTACCGAACATGTTCCTGACGATCGTAGCCGGCAAAATGATCCGCCGGTCCATGTCCATCGGGCCGATGCTCCCCTGCGCTTTGGACAGGCCAATGATCAGATACTGATTGCCATCCATCTTAAGCCTTTCGCCGAGCGGGTTGCTGTCCCCAAAAATATCCCGGGCGACCGTCGCCCCGATCACCACCACTTTGCGGCGCGACTCGACCTCAGCCTGGGTAAAAAACCGCCCAGCAACCAATTGTCCCCCCATTAGTTCCAGATAGTTGGCGGTCACGCCAAAAACACTGATCGCTTTTAGCTCCTTTTTGCCGTAGTTGAGGTCCCCCGAACCAACATTCATCGCGACGACATCGCGGATCTCCGGGACGCGGTTCTTGAAAAAGGCGATATCGGCATAAGTGAATTTCGGATTAGGCGGGGAGCTCATATCCTTGCCGGCCACCAGGGCGAACGAATCGTAGCCGGCGCCGAGGTTCTTGATCTGGTCGGTAACGTAGGTTTTGGCCCCCTCGCCGATCGTCACCAGGGTGATGACCGAGAATATCCCGATGATCACCCCGAGCATGGTCAGGGTGCTGCGGACCTTGTTCGACAACAGCGCCCGCCAAGCCTGTTTCATCTCTTCCCAGAGAGAGTAGATCATTATCCCCTCACCCGCTGTCGTTGAAGTTTCGTACCCTCTCCCAGAGGGAGAGGGTTCTTAGCAATGCAGTTAAACACTAGGGCTTACGACCTCCTTAATTTTATTGATCAGAGCGCACATATTATCTTCGAGATCGTCATTATTGACCCGGATGAACCGGACATCTTCGCCTTCGATCACTTGCTGGCGTGCCTCGTCATAGTCTTTTCGCTCTGATGAATACCGCCATCCACCTCTATCGCCAACCGATGTTCATGGCAGTAAAAGTCTACCACAAAACCCTCGATCACATGCTGGCGGCGGAACTTTAAGCCCAGCAATCGCTTATCCCGTAACAACTCCCAGACCTTCTCTTCGGCGGAAGTTTGGTCTTGCCGGAGTTGTCTGGCAAACTGTTTTTTAATTTGTTTCAACCTAAGACCCTCACCCGCTTACGCAAACTGACGTACCCTCTCCCAGAGGGAGAGGGTGCTACGTTCTTAGACCGAGCACCTTACGACCCTCACCCGTTTCGTTGAGGTTTCGTACCCTCTCCCAGAGGGAGAGGGTGCCTAGCATTACCCAATCTGCATCGATTAAACCCTCAAGCAAGACAGACAAACTCAAAAACCCCTAATGACGTTCACGAGAATTCTTTCCAACTGATAATAATCATCATAATAGTCGACATAAACATCAAAGGCTCTTTCATTAGAAGACGAATGGACAAGAGTAACCAAAAGTGAATCCGTACTCGCAAGGCTCCAGATCGAAGGGGCTATTTGAAAACTTAGTCCGTTAGGATTGAAATTATGTTCTATTAGTTTGTTTCTGGTTTCTGAGAATTTTTTACAAAAAGCCCAATCATTGTGATTTTCATTAATTAATTTAAGCTTTATAAGCAAGTCTATGCATTTCTTGCCATGGTAATACATTCCATACATATTTAATCCAGTTAATTGATTAAAATCGACCATCTTATCTCTATCACCAAAAGCTTCATTAATACACGATACTTTATTGATTCTTAACTGCTCAAAACTCAAGTAATAAAGCTTAAAAGAGTCAAATAGAAACCGATAATTTTGTCTTTCCCCATTCCATAGCTCACCAAATGACAACCACTTATTTTCCCAATTTTGCGCTAAATCGCTTAGAATGATTTGCTGCCCCTGATTATTTATAAACCTACTAACGTAAAATGCGTCTCCAAAAATCGTTTTACGTAATATGTTGTCATCCACTTTAACAATTGTCGTTAGGTCTATTAATTTTTTAATGTCGGGATCCATTACCTTTCCCTTATTTAACTAATTGTTCCTATTTCACTCAACAAACACAGTCTGACTTTTTTTCCGCTAGTCACCTTCTCCCTCTGGGAGAAGGTACGCATCCTCAACGTTAGCGGATGAGGGTCATAAGCCAACGTAACGGATGAGGGCTGTCTTACCCTGCTCCACACCTTCTCCCTCTGGGAGAAGGTACGTATCCTCAACGTCACGGATGAGGGCTCTTCACCCCGCCACCTCAACACCACACCTTCTCCCTCTGGGAGAAGGTACCCGTCCTCAACACTAGCGGATGAGGGTCATAAGCCAACGTAACGGATGAGGGTCTAGACCTCAAACCTCAACGCCTCGACCGGGTCCAGTTTAGATGCGCGCATCGCCGGATAGACGCCAAAGAAGGTCCCGACGAAAAAGGCGACCAGGCAGGCCAGATAGGCCGCCCCCCAGGCGATGACCGCTTCCATCCTCAACGCCGCCATGATCCCCCAGGCGGCCAGTGTGCCGAACAAAATGCCCAGGAACGCTCCGCTCATCGTGATCAGGACCGATTCAAAAACAAACTGGAGGAAAATATCCAGCCGCTTGGCGCCGATCGCCTTGCGGATACCGATCTCCCTGGTCCGTTCCGTGACCGCCACCAGCATGATGTTCATGATCCCGATGCCGCCGACCAGAAGGGAAATGGCGGCGATCGCCGAAACGATCCCCGTCATGGCGTTCAGGATATTATTGATCATGTCGATCATCCCCTGCTGGGTATGGGTATGGAAATCTTCCTTGCGATGCCGGGTGATCAGGATCTTCTTGATCTCCCGGATCGCCTGCGGGACCTGGCTCTCGTTGTTAACGGTCAGGAACATCTCCCAGATCTTATTGGTGCCGAGGACCAGTTCAGAAAGAGTTGACGGGATCAGGACCATGTCATCCATGTCATAGGTCAGCATCGTCCCCTTTTCTTCCAGGAGCCCGATCACTTTGAAGCCGACGCCATTGATCTTGATGTTCTCGCCGATCGGCGAAAATTCCCCGAACATCTTGCGGGCGACCGTCTTGCCAATGACCACCACCCGTTTCCGGCCGGAGTCTTCGGCCTGCGAAAAAAACCGCCCTTCGACCGCTTTTTGTTTATAGGCATAGGGATAATCGGCGGAGACGCCTAGAGTATAACCTGGCTTATATTCTGTCTTACCGTAAACCAACCGCCCCCGGCCGACGAATTCTGTCATCAAGTACTGCAAATTGCTGACTTTTTGCCGCAGCGCCTGGCCATCTTCGTAAGTCAGGGTCAACTCGATCGCGTGGGTATTCTCATTGCCAGGCTGGATCGTAATGCTGTTCGAGCCGACTCCCCAACTGCCGATCTGGTCCATGATGTAACTTTTAGCCCCCTCGCCCATCGAGACCAGGGTGATGACCGCGGCCACGCCAATGATCACCCCAAGCATGGTCAGGAGGGAACGGGTCCGGTTGCTGAGGAGTGAGCCGAAGGCGATCTTGGCCGGTTCGACCAGGTTGATCATGAGCGGCGGTTATGGCGCTGATCGTCTTCCATGTCGGGGACCGCGCTATCGGCCACGACCAGGCCGTCTTTGAGGCGGATGATCCGCTTGCTATGGTTGGCAATATCCTGGTCATGGGTGACTATGATCATGGTGATCCCCCTGGCATTCAGCTCCATGAAGAGGTGGATGATCTCATCGCCGCTTTTTGAATCGAGGTTGCCGGTCGGCTCATCAGCCAGGATGATCGACGGGTCGTTGACCAGCGCCCGGGCGATCGCCACCCGCTGGCTCTGGCCGCCGGAAAGTTCCGACGGTTTATGGAACAAACGGTCCTGCAAGCCGACCAGGGCCAGGATCTCCGCCGCTTTTTTACGCCGACGGTCAAAAGGGACACCGGCATAGATCAGCGGCAGTTCCACGTTCTCGATAGCGTTGAGCTTGGGGAGGAGGTTGAAAGTCTGGAAGACAAAACCGACTTTCTGGTTGCGGATGCCGGCCAGCGAATTGTCGTCCAGTTCGTCAACATCGACCTCGTCCAGCAGAATGTGGCCGCTGGTCGGCCGGTCGAGACAGCCGACAATATGCATCAAGGTCGATTTCCCGCAACCCGACGGTCCCATGATCGAGACAAACTCGCCCCGGCCGATCTGCAAATTTATCCCTTGCAGGGCCGGCACTTCGACCTTCCCCATCAGGTAGAGCTTCTTAACGCCGTTGATCCGGACAACGGGCTTATCGTTCAATCTTGACCCTCCCTTTATCCTTGAGCTTAGATCCGTTGGCCACGGCGACCAGATCACCGGCCTGGACGCCGGACAAAGCTTCAACACTGGCGAACGAACGGATCCCGATCGTCAGCGGGATCTGGAGGGAGCGTCCTCCCTTGATGACGAACACCGTCTGGGCTTCACCCTTGCTGACCAATGATTCGCGCGGCACCAGCAAGGCGTTCGCAACTTGCTTGGTCACAATATCAACATTGACCGACATGTTGGCTTTTAATTCGTCGTGGGTTCCCAGGAACCTGATCTTGCAGGGAAAGACATACGACTCTTCGTCCATCTTGACCCGGCCGCCGACCTGGCGCAGCTCGGCCAGCGGGGCGATCCAGAAGATCTCCCCCAGAAAGTTCTTGTCGGGATAAACATCCGAGGTCACCGTCACTTTGTCTCCGATCTTGACGCTGGCAATATCGATCTCGTCGATCTGGGCGTTGACCCACGACTTGTCGTAATTAACGACCGTGACCGCCGGCTGGCCGGGGACGACCGTCTCCCCTTCGTCAAAATTGATCTTGGCAACGATCCCGTCGGCCGGAGCAATGATCCGGGCAGAATCGAACATCGTCTTGGACGCGTCAAGCGCCTGCTGGCTGGCCGCTCCTTCCTTATAGAGCTGGGCCGCCCGCTCATAATCATTGCGCGCCTGTTCGTAGCTATCGAACTCCGCCATCAATTGCCCCTTCCTGACCTTTTCCCCTTCCCTGACCTTCCAGTTCTCGAGCCGCCCGCCCATTTTCGTCCCCAGATCATAGATCGGCGCGTCAACTGTCCCGCTGGCCGAGATGACCGCAGCGATCGGTCCGCGGACAATGGTCACCGCCTTGGTCGCGACCACGTCGCGGTTCAGCCAGTTATAACCGGACCAGCTAACCAACAGGGCGACCAATATTATTATAATAAGATACAACCATTTTCTATCCTTCTTCATCAGATAACCTCCTTACCGACAACTTTGTTCAGTTTAGCTTTGGCTATTTCCAGGTCAAAAAGCGCCTTGAGCTGCGTGGTCCGCGCCTGGGTCAGCGCGACCTGGGCATCGATCTCTTCCAGATTAGTCCCGACCCCGGAATTGAAACGGAGGCTGGAAACCTTATGGCTCTCTTCCGCGAAATCGACCGCTTTCTTGGTTGAGGTGATCGTCTCGATAGCACTCTTCAATTCAAGATAAGCCTGGCGAACTTCAAGCAGCAAGCCATTTTTGACCTGCGCCTCGGTCGCCTCGGTCGCTTCGAGGTTAGCCGCCGCCTCGTTGATCCTGTTCTGCATTCCCAAACCGTCGAACAGCGTCCAGGAAGCGGCACCGGTGAGAGACCAGGACCTCGCGTCGCTGCGATAGGAGGGATATTCCGTACTGCGCCAGCCGTTCTGGCCGGAGAGGAAAACGGAGGGAAGCAAAGCAGTCCGCGCCAGGGTGACATTATCGGCCGCCATCCCGCGGGCCAGGGAAAAACTTCGCCAGGTCGGGCTATTCTCAAAAGCCGCTTTGGTCATGACGGCATATTCAGGCACAGTTGGGACCTGGCCAGTCGGTCCATCACTGATCTCAACCTTTTCGTCGGGAGTGCGTCCAAGGACATTATTGAACGAGCTCTTGGCCAATTCCAGGCCGTTGCGGGCCTGGGTCAACGCTACTTCGGAATTGGCCAACTGGACCTCCGCCCGGAGCAGATCAGCTCTGGTCGCCACCCCGCTTTTCAGCATTAACTCGATCTGGTTGACGTGCGAACGGGCCATCTCCATTGAATCTTCAGACAACTTGACATATTTTGTAGAGGAAAGGACGGCAAAATAGGCGGCAGTGGCATTGAACGCGGTTTCCAGTTTTACTCGAATATAATCCTGTCCGGCAGAATCGACCCCTTTGGTCGCCAGGCCGTAGCCGGGCCAGAGGGCCGCGACAAAGAGCGGCTGGGAAGCGGAAAGCGTCCACCCTTTGACCGTCGCCTGCTCATCGGTCCCAAAGGTTATGTCGGTGGTGATCGCCCCCAGGATCGTCTGGGTGGTCAACTGCATGGTTGAGGGCTGGGAGTAAGACTTGCCGTAATTGCCATCAAGCTTGATCGTCGGGAAAAAAGCACCGACCGCCTGCCCCATTCTCGCCCTGGCGGCAGATAACTTCCGCTCGGCGGCCAGGACAGAAGGGCTATGCTTGAGGGCGTAACTAACACTTTCCTGGTACGTCATCGCCTCCGCCGCCAAGCCCAAGCCGGCCACCAGCAGCGCGATCGATATAATTCTCTTGATCATTGTCCTGCCTTTATTATACACAATTCCCAGCCAACCAACATCTTCTATCAATAAGAAACTCTCTATTATATAATTATGACATGCCGGGCAAAAAAGCAAAAGCGCATTACATCAGCCGCCGCTATAACTGCGCTCAATCGGTCGTCGCCGCCTGGCAAGACCATTTTGGCCTGGACAACAAGGAGATCGATAAATACCTCTCGCACGGCGGAGGGAACGCTCCGGGCGGATTGTGCGGCGCCCTCTCGGCCGCCCATGATCTCCTGGCCAAGCATCATCCCGACAAAGTGGCGGAATTCGACCGCTACTTCACCGAACAGGCTGGTTCGCTGAAATGCCAAGAGATCAGAAGCTTAAAAAAACTTTCCTGCCTCGGCTGTATTGAAAAAGCGGCCGAATTTGTGGCCAGACCCGGTCCCTAGCTTGCCGGACTGAAATTATTGAGCTAAACTGACGAAGAAAATACGCCATGCCTAACCTGGAAATGTTCAAGGAAAGAATAGCCAGCGACGCTCATCCTGCCCTCCCGGCCAAGGAGATGGCCCGCAAGGTCGTCATCGCCGCGCTGGAGGCCGAGTACGGCAAGACCTTTACCTTTAACCCGCATTTTGCTAAAATGGTGGATGCGTTGGCCGAGATGATCGTGACCAATCCCGACTTGAGACGCCAGACCCTATCAGTCGCGAGCGCTCTGTTCAAGAAGCAATAACCGTGACCATCAATAGAATCGATAAAAAAGAACTTAAAAAGATAGGTCGCCCAGGCGTCAAGGCCGAGGGCATCCCCCCCACCGGCATCTCCCCTATCCTGCGCGCTTCCTGGAAGTTTGCCTGGGAAACCGCCCAGCGCTTCAGCCAGGAATTAGGAACCGACCGGACCGCCGAATTTCTCAAGAATTTGGCCAAGAGGTTCGATTGATGACCACCCGCCGCGAGGTCGAAGACCGGATCGTCTCTATCATCCGCGAGCAATTCCTCAAATATAGCGCCGAGACGCTCGATAAATACAAGGACCAGATCAACTCGTCCGTCCGCTGGTATGTCTCCACTCTCCCCCGGCATATCGCTTCTTCCGAGGCCAAAGATCTGGAATCGGAAGCCAAGATCGCCTTTGTCGATTGCTTAAAGACCTGGGACCCGCGCAAAGGGGCGCTCTGGTCCTACGTTTCTATCCGCCTGAAAGGTTCGATGCAGGATTACCTCCGCCGGCGGAGCGGCGACCCGGTCGCCGGCCTCTATGAGTTCATCACCTCGGCCGCCAACGTATATATGGCCTTCAACCGCAAGGAGATCGTTCACGAGGAGGTCGACAAGCTCCTCCATCTCGATACCGCCATGGAAGATTTTTCCGACAAGGAAAAGTACGTCATCGAGCACTACTACAAGCACGACAAGACCTTTAAGGTGATCGGCCGAGAGATCGGCCTCTCCGAATCGCAGGTCAGCCGTATCTGCAAAGAGTCCACGCTGAAGTTGAAAGAGAAGTTAACGGATAAGTAATAGATAACTTATATCTTATGCAGCCCTCACCCATGGTGTTAAAGATACTCACCCTCTCCCAAAGGGAGAGGGTATGTCGCCTGGCGAAACACCTTCTCCCTCTGGGAGAAGGTGCGCTACTTTGGCGCGTCGGATGAGGGAAGCGAAATCAACTGCCGACTGACTATTTTACAAATTTATATTTTAGTGCTAAAATAAATCATCTTCTGTTTGGGCAAAGAGCTTCCAGCCCGAGTAATTAACGACGCGACAAGCTCTTCGTTGAGACAGAAATGAACTTATTAATTAATTTTAAATCATTGGTCGTACTGGACCCTTTAGCCCTCTTTTTCGTCGCCGTTATATTGCTGGTCAGTTTCCCCGCCTTAGTCTATTCGCTTGGTTATTTTCAGGGAAAATATACCCGGATAAAACTATTGACCACCCAGCTAATCACCCTTGCTTTTATCGTCTCAATGCTCCTGCTGGTTATCGTCGGTAACGCCCTCGTCTTCCTGATCGTTTGGGAAGCGATGACCCTCCTTTCCTATCTGCTGGTCCTGACCGACAGCGAGAACAAAGAAGCGGTCCAGGCCGCCTCTATTTACATCATAATGACCCATTGCGGCACCGCTTTTCTGACCGCCGCCTTTTTCCTGATCTACCGGCACTCCGGCTCGTTCGATCTACCGGCCATGGCCGTCGCCTGCCAGACCATGTCGCCCTTGCTCCGGAATGCTTTGTTTATTTTCTTCCTGATCGGCTTCGGGACCAAAGCGGGGATCGTCCCGCTCCACATCTGGCTCCCCTACGCCCACCCCCAGGCACCGAGCCATATCTCCAGCCTCATGTCCGGGGTGATGATAAAAACCGCCCTCTATGGTTTGATCCGTTTTGTTTTCCTGGTCCTCGGGATCAGCTCGCTCTGGTGGGGCGTCACCATCATTGCCTTGGCCATCGGCTCCTGTTTGACCGGGATCATTTACGCGCTAATGGAAAACGACCTGAAGCGTCTGTTGGCCTATTCCAGCGTCGAAAATATCGGGATCATCCTGCTAGGGCTGGGCTTGGCAATGGTCTTCATCCGGCTCAACCTGGCCAGCTTAGCCGCCCTGGCCATGATCGCCGGCCTTTATCATTTGGTCAATCACGCCGCTTTTAAAGGGCTGCTTTTTCTCTGTGCCGGCAGTGTCCAGAAAGGGACCGGCACGCTCGATATGGAAAAATTAGGCGGGTTGATCAAGCCGATGCCCTGGACCGCCGCCTTTTTCCTCATCGGGGCCATGGGCATTTCCGCCCTCCCCCCGCTCAACGGCTTTGTCAGTGAATGGTTGGTCCTGCAGGCCTTTTTCTCCGGCGCGCTCAAAGTCCCCGGGACATTGGCCTTCGGCTTCGCGCTAAGCGCGGCCGCCCTCGCTTTGACCAGCGGCTTGGCGGCGGCCTGCTTTGTCAAAGCTTTTGGCATCACTTTCCTGGCCCTGCCGCGCGGCCAGGGAGCCGAGCAGGCGAAAGAATCACCCGCTTCAATGCTGATTAGCATGTTATTTTTGGCGGCGGTGGTGGCCGGTTTGGGCTTATTAGCTCCCAGCATTTTTAACCTCTTGGCCCGGGTCGCCGGCCCGATCTGCCACGCGACTCCCCAAACCGCTGATCTTTTTAGCTTAGGGCTAGGGCCGGTCAGCCATCTCGCCGTCTCCCCGTTATTTATCACCCTGGCCTTGGGTGTCAGCCTGGCCAGTGCGCTGGCCGCTTACTTATTCCTGGCCGGTAAAAAGGTCCGGATCGGCCGCACCTGGGACTGCGGTTATTACCAGGTTGGCAGCCGCAATGAATACACCGCCACCGCTTTCTCCAAACCGTTCCGGATCAGTTTCAGTTTTTTCCTCCTCCCCTTCCGTAAGACAGAGAAGATCAAAGATTCTTTTTACCACGTCAAATCGTTCGTCTACGAGACCTATACGACCAAGGTCTTCAAAAAATACTTTTATGACGCGGGGCTGGGCTCTCTCTTGCGCGCCGCCAAAACGTTCAGGCGGTTCCAGGCCGGCAGTATCCACCTTTACCTTTCCTATATCCTGGTCACGCTGGTCCTGCTCCTCCTTTTAGTGAGGGTACTCTGATGGCCATAATTAATATTATTTTACGGCTGTTGTTTCTGGTCGCGCTGGCCCCACTGGCCGGCGGCCTCATTACAAAAATAAAAAACAACTTGCGCCTTCGCCAGGGCCAGGGGCTGCTTCAGCCGTACCGCAACCTCTGGAAACTATTCGGCAAGGAAGAGATCGTTCCGGCCAATTCCTCCTGGATCTTCCGGGTCACGCCGTTCGTCGTTCTGGCGACCAGCGTGACCGCGGTCCTGCTCCTCCCGCTGACCCCGTTCGGCCCCGGCCTCGGCCGGACCGGCGACCTGCTGGCAATCATCTTTATCCTGGCGCTCGGCCGCTTCTTTCTCGCCTTGGCCGCCCTTGACGCGGGGAGCTCTTTCGGCGGGATCGGTTCATCCCGGGAGATGTTCATCGCCAGTTTTGTCGAGCCGGCCGCCTGCCTGGTCATCTTTACCCTTTATTTAACTCCTAGTCCGCTCTGGTCGATAGCTCACCTCCTCGCCGGGGCGGCCCTCCTTATCGTCATCCTGGCCGAAACGGCCCGCTTGCCGGTCGATAACCAGGAAACTCATCTTGAACTGACCATGGTCCATGAAGCGATGCTCCTCGATTATTCCGGCCCAGCGCTGGCCCTGCTTGAGCTGTCCGCCCAGATCAAACAGCTTTTCTGGTTATGTTTTCTGGTCGGAGTGATCTGTCCGCTGGCCATCCTGCCTTACTCCGCCTGTCTCATTCTTCTGGCGTTGGTTATCGCCCTGATCGAGGTCGGGATAGCCAAATACCGGCTCTTCAAGGTCCCCGACTTGATCGTCTTTAGCGTGATCTTAGCGCTGCTGGCCGTAGTCAGCGCGCTCCTGGGGGTATAAGAAAATGGCCTGGCTCTGTCTGTTCGCAATATTGTTGATCACCGCGGAGACCGCCCTGGTCAGCCGCTTCCCGGCACTCCTGCGTAATTTCCGTTACCAGTCGTTCTGCCTCGCCCTGCTCACTCTGCTGGCGGCGTACCGCGCGGGGAGCTGGGAACTTTATCTGGTCGCTCTTCTGCTGTTCAGCCTAAAGGTGTTGCTCATCCCGCATCTATTTGACGCGCTGATCAAGCAGATCGGCGCCAGCGGCCACCTGGGACTCTTCCTGAACGCCCAGGTCTCCCTCCTGCTGGTGACCGTCCTTGGGTTGGTGGCGTGGTCGTTCGCCGTCGCGGTCATCCCCGCGCCGGCCTACCTCGAGCAAGCGACTTTGGGAGTCGCCGGCTTCGTTCTGCTGACCGGCATTTTCCTGATGGTCGGCAGGATCAAGGCGCTCGCCCAGGTCATCGGGCTCCTCCTGGCGGAGAACGGCATTTTTCTCGCCGCGACCGTTATCCCCGGCGGGATGCCCTTCTTTGTCGAGATCGCTCTTTTCTTTGACGTCCTGGTCAGCGTCATGATCCTGGGCCTGTTCATTTACCGGATCAACGCGATCTTTACCCATATTGACGTCAGTAAACTGTCGGGGTTAAGGGGCTAACATGATCAAACGCGTCGGCACGCTCAACGCCGCTCTCCATTTTATTATCTGGTTGGCGGCGCTTTACTTCCTCCTGGCCGTCGGCACGGGCAACCTCAAACTTTCTTGGGGAAGCCTCTTCTATGCCGACGCATTGAGCGCCCTCCTGATCTTTACGACCGCGACCGTCACCCTGGCCGCCGCCCTCTTTTCTGTTTCTTTTATCGCGACCGATCTGGCACAGGGAAAGCTCACTGCAACTAAAGCGTTATTCTATTACCTGTTATTTAACCTTTTCGCCGCCGCGATGTTCCTCGTCCCGCTGATCAATAATCTCGGTTTCCTCTGGATGGCGATCGAGCTGACCACCCTGATCTCTTCTTTCCTGGTCGGTTTCTATAATACCAAGCACTCGGTCGAGGCCGCCTGGAAATATCTGATCATCTGCTCGGTCGGCATTACCCTGGCCCTGTTCGGCGCGATCCTCTTTACTTTCGCCCTCGCCACCTCAACCGGGCTGCCCAGTCTCAATTGGACCGATCTGCTCGCCTCGGCCAAACTGCTCAACCCGGAGGTCGTCAAAGTAGCTTTTCTCTTTATCCTGGTCGGTTACGGGACTAAAGCCGGCCTGGCGCCGATGCACACCTGGCTGCCGGACGCTCACAGCCAGGCGATCTCGCCGGTCAGCGCCATGCTCTCCGGCGTCCTGCTCAAGTGTTCGCTCTACGCCATCCTGCGTTACGGTATTGTCGTCACGCAATGTTGCGGCGCGCCATTCTACTCCAACTTGATGCTGTTTTTCGGCTTGCTCTCCCTGGCCGTAGCCTGCGTTTTCATCATCACCCAAAAAGATCTCAAGCGTCTCCTGGCCTATTCCAGTATTGAGCATCTCGGCCTGATCGCGATCGGGATCGGCTTGAACAGCCCGCTCGCCATGTTCGGCGCTCTTCTCCACCTGTTCAACCACGCGGTCAGCAAAGCGCTGATGTTCCTCGGCGCCGGCCGGGTGGCCCAGGCTTACGGCACGCACGACTTGAGCGAGATCTCCGGCATCAGCCGCGCTCTGCCGGTGACCGGTCTAGCCCTGCTGGCCGGCATTTTTGCCCTGATCGGTTTTCCGCCCGCCTCGATCTTCGTCAGCGAGTTCTACCTGATCAGCGCGGCTTTTGTCGGCGGCCATTATTTGATCGGCGCCCTCCTCCTCGGCCTGCTGGCCGTGATCGGCGGCGCCTTGCTCTATCATTTCGGCAAGATCATTTTCGGACGTCCCCCGGAACAGGCCGTCTCTTCGATTGAACCGATCGGTAGTTGGTTAGCTTACGGCTTTTTGCTCCTGTTTATCATTGGCCTGGGGATATTCATTCCGCACGTTCTGCGGCAAAGCCTGGACGCGGCTGTCAGCGTCTTGAGAGGAGTTTAAATGGGGATCGGGGAAGAGTTACGCGCTAAGTATCAGATCGTCCCGGTAGCGATCAATGCCAGATACCAGGATCAGAGTTACTTAACCGTGAAACCGGCGGATTTTATCCCAGCCTGCCTGGCGCTCCATAAGCTCTGCTCTTCCCCGGTCATGATGATGTTCGCGGAAGATAAGAGAACGACGCGCTCTTCTTTCCGTCTTAACACCGCCTTCTATTCGGCGGCCGAACAACATTGGTTCTATGTTTGTCTTGATCTCCCCCCAGGCGATCAGTCGTTCCCTTCTTTGGCCAAAGAGATCTATTCAGCCAGTTTATTCGAACGGGAGATCTGGGAAATGTTTGGGATCAAACCGGAAGGGAGCCCTGACCTGCGCCGGTTGCGCCTGCATGATGAGGTCTGGCCGGAGGGCTATTTCCCTCTTAGGAAAGATTTTATTCCACCGTCATCAACGGCGCCCACCGGACGCGCCTATGCTTTTATTAAAGGCGAAGGCGAAGGGTTGTTCGAAATCCCGGTCGGCCCGGTCCACGCCGGGATCATCGGCCCCGGCCATTTCCGTTTCAGCGTCGCCGGCGAGCCGATCATCAATCTGGAGGTCAGGCTGGGCTTTACCCATCGCGGCGTGGAAAAGTTAATGGAAGGGAAAGAGCCGGCTGAAGCGCTCACTTTAAGCGAAGGCATCTCTGGCGACTCAGCTTTCGCCCACAGTCTGGCTTTTTGCCTCGCTGCGGAAAATATCTTAGGCCTGACGCCCTCCCCGCGCGCTGTTTTGCTCCGCGCCATCTATCTCGAGCTGGAGAGGATGTACAACCATGTTAACGGTATCGGCGGGATCGCTCTCGACGTCGGCTTTACCTTCCCCGCTGCTTTTGCCTCGATCATGAAAGAGCAGATACTATCTCTTAATGAACAGCTGGCCGGCAGCCGTTATCTGAAAGGGATCAACCTCATTGGCGGAGTCAAAAGAGACATTGACGAGCGAGGGACCACAGATCTCTCCAGCCGGCTTAACTCTCTGGCCGCCGACCTGAAGGAGCTGGAAGGGATACTCTTTAACAGCGCCAGCTTCATGGACCGGGTCGATTCAACCGGGATACTCCGGAAAAAGACCGCCGAAGATATCGGCATTGTCGGCCTGGCCGCGCGCGCTTCCGGCCTGCCGCTCGACTGGCGCGCGACCGAACCTCTCTACCGGTCAGCCGGTTTTAAACCGATCGTCCTGGAGAGCGGCGACGCGCTGGCCCGGTTGAATCTGCGTCTGTTGGAATTTAAACAATCGATCACTCTGATCACGAGCTTTCTCGCTCAACTTACCCCGGGCGACCTCGGCTCCGGCTCGTCGGCCCCAAAGGAAGGTTATGGCCTCGGGGTAGTTGAAGGATGGCGGGGTCCTGTTCGCTACTGGTTAAGGATCGATCCTCAAGGGAAGATCGAACGCTGTAACATAGTTGACCCCTCTTTCCACAATTGGCAGGGGCTGGCTTATTCCGTGCAGGGAGAGATCATCCCTGATTTCCCGCTCTGCAATAAGAGCTTTGACCTTTCCTATTCGGGGAATGACCTGTAATGGCAATATTTAAGATAATAAAAAACCGTTTACTCAAAGGGATCGTCGATCTCAAGCGGGAAGAGTTCGCTCCAGATCTTGAAAGCCTGGGCCAAGAGTTGAAGCGGGCCATCGACCGGAGGTTCCGGGGTTCTTTCCAGATCCGTGAGGTCGATACCGGCTCGTGCGGCGCTTGCGAATCGGAGATCATCGCCGCCACCAACCCGATCTACGATATCCAAAGATTCGGCCTTAACTTTGTCGCTTCGCCCAAGCATGCCGATGCCCTGCTGGTGACCGGCCCGGTCAGCCGGAATATGCTGCTGGCCCTGCAGAAGACCTATGAAGCGATGCCGGGGGAAAAGTTCGTCATTACCGTAGGAGATTGCGCGCTGAACGGGGGATTATTTAAAGATTCTTATTACACTTTAGGCGGAGTTGATAAAGTTTTGAAAGTTGACCTGCATATCCCAGGTTGTCCCCCGTCACCAACTACAATTATCAGACACTTATTGGCATTCCTTAAAAATAGTCATTAGTCTTCGGTCTTCAGTCGTTGGTCGTCAGTCTTCAGTTATCCGCCAGAGGCGGATGCGCCTTTGGCGCATAAGTTATCGGTTATATGTTATAAGTTATAGGTTAAAAAGCCAACCCTACGTTTAAAATCCCTTCCGAGACAGCTGCTCCGTCGTATTGATTGTAGACATACTTAGGGTTCACGGTCAGGCTAAGCAATTTGACGACCAGACCGGCGGTCACGTAGGAGCCGTTGGCCGTGGCTGAAGCGGGGAAAGTATGCGAACCGATGGAAAAAGAGCCGTCGGAGCTTATGAACGAAGAGCCGGCTGAAACTTTAAGGCTGGAAAGGAAGGGAATAAGAGTCTGTTCATAAACCAGCCCGAGCCTGGCAATGTTCACGTTACCGACTAAGGACGATCTTTCGACCTCGACGCCGATTTTTGGCATGAGCGGCAGGTCAATTAACGCGGAAGCCCCGATATCATAGCCGCCGGAATAATTCGAGACGGTTGCCCCTCCATAGATCGTCAATTCCGCGGGTCCCAAAGCGAGCGCGCCGCTACCGAGCATCAGGAAAAGGGCCAGCCCAGTGATCGATATTTTTCTTGGCATGTTAATCCTCCTTGAAGTGAGCCAGTATAGCAAGGACCTCGCGGCATATCAATTGGCTAAGGTATCATTTCAAAAGAACGACCAATAAGTCGATCAAGTCCACGGCTATAAAGTCCACGACAATAAAAATCGCACCGGTAGTTACCAGCCCGGTCAAGGCCAAATAAATAGTTCCTGATCGAAACAAAAAATAGGGGGGAGCCAACGCTTCCCTATTTTTGTGGGGATATTTGAGGTTATCCTTTCCTCGCCCGAACCGCTTTTATGGCGTCTATGGCCGAACTGGTTATCCCGCCCGCCTGACCGGCTCCCTCGCCTATCGGGAACAGATCACGCACATTTACCGACTCACCCCTGGCATTTCTCGGAAAACGGACCGGACAGGTCGTCCGGGTCTCGACTCCCAGCAAGATCGCCTGATCACCCACAAAAAGCGGATATTCTTTTTTCCAGTGAAGAAATGCTTTGGTCAGATACTCGGGAACAAAGTCAGGGAACAGAGCTGACAGTTGGGCCGTCCTCACCCCCATTCTGAATGAATTCTCTAACAAAGCGGTGGACAATTTGCCGGAAAGAAAGTCCTCGAGGTTCTGCGCCGGTGCCTCCCAGGCGGACCCGCCCGCCACAAAGGCCTTTTGTTCGATCATTTTCTGGAAATATACTCCGGCCAAAGGATGATCTGACTCATAATCAGAGGTCTGGCCGGTCACCACGATCGCGGAGTTTGAATATTTGGAATCCCGTTTTGAATAACTCATCCCGTTCAACACCAAATGCCCGTTGGCGGAAGAGGCGTTCACGATCTCACCTCCCGGACACATGCAGAAGGTGTAGGCGCCTCGGCCGGTTGTCCGGTCGGTGTAAGTGAAAGAATAAGTGGCGGCCGCCTGATCACGTTTTGAGTGTCGTATATTATTGATCAGTTCGGCCGGATGTTCTATCCGCACCCCTACTGATATAGGCTTCTGCTCAATAAGAATATTCGCTTCATGCAGCATTTCAAAGGTATCTCGGGCAGAATGGCCAATAGCCAGGAATATCTTGGACGACAAATACTCCTTAACAGAATTGATCGTCACACCTCGGGCCCGGCCGTTACTGACAATAAGGCCAGTCAGTTTCGATGAGAAATGGATCTCTCCACCCTGGGAGATAATATATTCCCTGATGTTTTTCACGATATCGCACAAAACATCGGTCCCAAGATGAGGTTTGTTTTTGTGGATGATATCAGGCGGAGCGCCAAATCTTACATAGGTTTCCAGAACTTTAGCGGCGAGCGGAGAGTTATTTGTCCTGGAGAAGAGCTTCCCGTCAGAATATGAACCGGCCCCGCCTTCTCCGAATTGGATATTTGATTCGGGGTCAAGTTCTCTTTTCCGGATGAATTTATTAACGTCCGCGGAGCGCTCTTCCAGGCTTTTGCCCCGCTCAAAGATCAACGGGCGATAGCCTTGCTCGATCAACTCCAGCGCGGCAAACATGCCGGCGGGGCCAAACCCAATGATGATCGGTCGTTCTGACATAATCACTCAAAAAAAGATTGCGCGCTACTGGGATCGAACCAGTGACCCCTTGCCTGTCAAGCAAGTACTCTAACCAGCTGAGCTAAGCGCGCAATGATGAGAGCGAAGCAACTTAAACTATTATAACATATGACGCAGGGCGGTTCGAATCCGGTTAAAAAGGCGCGGGGCGGATTCGAACCGCCGGATGACTGTTTTGCAGACAGTTCCCTTAACCACTTGGGTACCGCGCCACGCGAAAAAGCGGGAGACGGGGTTCGAACCCGCGACCTTCTGCTTGGGAAGCAGAAGCTCTACCAACTGAGCTACTCCCGCGATATTTTATATGATACAATATATACGATGCCGATTCAAGAAAGATGCCGTATCCTCGACCACCAGAAGATATCCGCCACCCTTTTTAAACTGACCCTTGCTTCCTCCTATATTTCCACCCACGCTTCACCAGGCCAGTTCGTGCAGATCAAATGTTCCGGTACCAATGACCCCCTCCTCCGCCGCCCCATCAGCCTCCACCGTTGGTCGGCCGAACATAAGACCTTTGAACTACTATACGAAGTGGTCGGCCGCGGTACTGAATTGTTGACCAAATACTCCGTTAACGAGGAATTAGATATCATCGGCCCGCTCGGGAGCGGCTTTACCGTTGATCCCACTAAAAAGATCCATATTCTGGTCGCCGGCGGGATGGGCGTGGCGCCGCTGCGAGCACTCGCGGAAGCCATTAAGGGAACAGGGGGCAAAGCTATTTATGTTCTGATCGGCAGCAGAAGTAAGGAAGCGGTGTTTTGCGAAAGTGATTTCAGAAAACTGACCGACCAGGTCGTCATCTCGACCGACGATGGTTCTGCCGGCAAAAAAGGTTTCGTCAGCGATATCCTCTTGAGTTTTTTGGAGAACGAACTCACCACCCCGAACTCCGAACTTACCACTATTTACGCCTGCGGGCCAAACCCAATGCTGAAGGCAATCGCGGAGATCGCCTGGCAAAAGAAGATCGACTGCCAGCTCTCGATGGAAGAGCGGATGGCGTGCGGGATCGGCGCCTGCAAAGGGTGCGCGATAAAAACCAAGGGCGGCTTTAAAATGGTCTGCAAGGACGGTCCAGTTTTTGACGCGAAGGAGATAGTATGGAATTAGCCGGCATCAAGATGAAAAATCCGGTCATGGTCGCTTCCGGCACGTTTGGCAATGGCCGGGAGTATAACGACTATATTGACCTCAACAAACTCGGTGCCATCATCACCAAAAGCGTCACCCTCCTCCCTCGCGAAGGGAATCCTTCACCTCGCATCGTCGAAACCCCGGCCGGTCTGCTCAATTCGATCGGCCTGCAGAACGAAGGGATCGACTATTTCCTGAAAGAAGACCTCCCTTTTCTGGCCAAATTTGACACGCCAATCATCGTCAATATCGCCGGCGAGTCGGTCGAAGAATACGCCGAACTGGCCCGGCGTTTAAGTAAAGAGTCCATGGTCAAGGGAATTGAAGTGAATATCTCCTGCCCGAACGTCAAACTGGGCGGGATGACCTTTGGCGTCGACCCTAAACTGACCAAAGAGGTTATTTCTGCCGTCAGGAAAGCGACAACTCAACCCATTATTGCCAAACTGACGCCGAACGTCACCGACATCAAAGTCATCGGCCTAGCGGCGGTCGAAGCCGGGGCCGACGCTCTTTCCGCCATCAACACCGTCGTCGGTATGGCGATCGATATTGAGACGGGCCGATCTCGCCTGGGGAAACTGACCGGCGGCCTCTCCGGCCCGGCGATCAGGCCCATAGCGCTCCGCATGGTCTATGAGCTCGCGCACAGCGTTAAAGTCCCGGTCATCGGCCTCGGCGGCATTATGTCGGGGAGCGACGCGGTCGAGTTCCTCCTGGCCGGGGCCAAAGCGGTCCAGGTCGGCACCGCCAATTTCGTTGATACCCAGGCTTCCGTCAGGATAGCCCAGGAGATCGCAGAATATGTACATCGACACCCACGCGCACTTAACTTTTCCTGAACTCGCCCCTGACCTCCCCGCGGTCATTCAGCGCGCCAAAGAGGCCAACCTCGAGGCGCTCATCACGATCGCGCTCGATGAGGAGTCGCTCCAGCAGTCGCTGAAATTGTCAGCGGAATATCCCGGTTATATTTATACCGCCGCCGGCATCCACCCGCAGGAAGCCTCGCGGGTAACGGCCGCGGCGTTGGACGACCTCAAACAGATCGCCAGGAAACAAAATATTGTCGCGATCGGCGAGACCGGCCTCGATTACCATTACCTGCTCTCCCCGATCGAACAGCAGAAAGAAGCCTTCCGCGCTTTTCTTAAGATGGCGCAGGAGCTTGACCGGCCGGCGGTCATCCATTCCCGCGACGCGGCGCGTGATACGTTGACGATCATGCGGGAAGAGAACCGGGGCAAACTTAAAGGGGTCCTCCACTGTTTTGCCGGAGATATGGCGCTAGGACAAGGAGCCTTAGATATGGGACTTTATATCTCCTTTACCGGTAATATCACTTTTCCCAAAGCAGAAATTATCCGGGCGGCGGCCAAAGCTGTCCCGCTGGAGAGGATCATGATCGAAACCGACTGCCCTTTCCTCGCGCCCCAATCCTTCCGGGGGACCAGGAACGAACCGGCCTATGTCATTGAAGTCGCCAAAAAGCTCGCGGAGATCAAAGGGTTAACTATCGAAGAAGTCGCGCTAGCCACCACCCGCAACGCCCGCCGCTTGTTCGGAATTTAAATTTATTTGTACCGCCAGACGACCAAACTGGTGTGGGTGGCATCGTGGTAACTGTATCCCGCGGCGATAATCCGGCCGTAAGGATCGATATTGATCGCCGTACCCATGGTATCTTTATTCCCGCCGGCGGCATTATTGTGCAGCAGCCAGCCCTGACCGTTAAAAGAAGTGTCGAGCGTTCCGTCGGTGTTGAACCGCCAGATCGCGAGCTCCAGATTAGCGCTAGTATCGCTCGATCCGCCGACGACCATTATTTTGCCGGCACGATCAAGAATGAGCGCCTGCCCCAGATCGGTATCACCACCGCCTATATTGCCTGTGCCGTTATAACCGGTACCGCTAAATGTAGTATCAGGACTCCCGTCCGGATTATAACGCCAGACGATCATGGCTTGTCTGCCATTGCTCTTCAGCGCAAATCCGGCGACTACGATCTTACCGTCCGGGTCTGAAATAATACTATAGCCGCGATCACCGAGACCGCCGGCTGAACCAAGCTTTAGGGCCCAGCCACTGCCGCCAAAAGTAGCATCAGGAGTCCCGTCCGATTTAAAGCGCCAAACTACCAGGTTACTATGGCTGGCCCCGTCCTTACTGGAGCCGGTGACCAGGATCCGACCGGTTGGATCAAGCGCGATACCAAAGGCATAATCGTCCCCGGTCCCGCCGGCCGCGCCGCTCTGGGTATAACTGCCGACAGAATTGAAGGTGGTGTCGAGGCTACCGTCCGAATTAAAACGCCAGACCGCCATATCCAAGTCAGTAGGCGAGAAGGCGCTGGTGCCGGCAGCCAGTATTTTTCC
The DNA here is from genome assembly GCA_041658645.1 of Candidatus Margulisiibacteriota bacterium. Taxonomy (NCBI): domain Bacteria; kingdom Bacillati; phylum Candidatus Margulisiibacteriota; species Candidatus Margulisiibacteriota bacterium. Next base: position 19,998 of record JBAZZV010000004.1, on the reverse strand, counting down.
GGAGCCATCAATGGCGATCGAATTAGCCTGGTCATCGCCGTTGCCCCCCGCGGCATTGTTACGCGTCAACCAGCCTTGTCCGCTGTTAAAGCTGGTGTCAAGAGTCCCGTTGGAATTGTATCTCCAGATCGTCATATAGGAAATGCCGCCGCTGTGCAAATATCCGGCGACCAGGATTCTTTCTGAAGAATCGATCGCCACTGCATTGCCGGCATCATCCTTGTTAGCGCCGTCGCTGATGTTAGAGACAACATAACCGGTCCCGTTAAAAGTAGTATCCATGGTTCCGTCGGCATTAAAACGCCACAAGACCATGTCCTTATCGCCGTTGGAATTCAGACCGAAGCCGGTAACCAGTATTTTTCCCGCGCTATCAGTCACTATGGCGTTCGTATTGAATCCCGCGTTGGTGGCGCAACCATCGGCCCCCGCGTCCGTATTACGGAGCAGCCAGCCCTGGCTGTTAAAGCTCGTGTCAAGCGTGCCGGCGTTCTGGGGCTGGGCGGAAAACTGGGTGGAAACCGCGCCTTCGTTGCTGGCGGCATCGACCGCGTCGGCAATATAATAATGGGTCAGGCCGTTCACTAACCCGGCGTGAGTGTAAGGGCTGCTGACGCCGCTGATCTTTGTCCCGCCGACAGTGGTCACTCCCGTGGTGGTCGACCAATAAAGGTTGTAAGAAACTGCTCCAGTTACGGCCTCCCAGGTGATAATATTCTGAAGAGTCGAGGCCAGCGCCGAAACATTTGCCGGGGCCGCGAGAGTAGTCGTAGTGGTTGACGAGGTCGAAGCTGTCGTGGTCGTGGTCATGGTCTCCTCCACCCCTTCTCCACAACCGGCCAAAAGAAAGATCCCCCAGAGAGCAAGCATAACCAAGAAAGAGACGCCAACTAACTTCTTAATCATATAATAATATTGCCGCATTAAGTTAAAACCGGTATTCCAGACCGGCGATCAAACCGAGGGCTGTGCTGTAGCCGGCTTTGGCCTTGTAGCGGCCAAGGTTCTTGCCGAGCGTTATCCCCACACCGGTCATGCCCCCCTTAGTTATCTCGCCAATGATCGGCATCTTCTGGACCGGAACTGAATAGTTGCCGTAATCGATCGACAGGCCGACCAGCCAACCAGCCATAACGTTGGTCAAGCTCAACCTGGCAACGGTGACGTTATATTTATTCCCCAGGCCGTACCCGAGGTTGATCTTCAGGTCGCGGTTAATATCGCCGGGAAAAGGCAAAAGATAGCCGAGCTCAACTACCCCCGTCCCTCCCTCAAAATTACCTTCGACCAATAAACCGCCCTTCTTCCGGGGCGCGACAGGTTGGACGACAGCCAACGGCGGAGCGACCGTCGTCACTTCAGCCGTGGCGTTCACCGGGGCTTTAACCGTAGTTTTCGCGGTCGCTTTCACCGCCGCCAGAGAGACCGAGGCCAAGCACGAACCGATCACCAGACAAGTAATGATTTTTTTCATACTTCCCTCCCCTAGATATTCAAAATACACTTCGTCGGGCATTTCTCGATCGCCGGATCGCAGTTCACCCCGGTTTTCGAATAATCCATCACCGATAAATTATCGACGACTTTAAAAACTTCCGGCGCCAGGTTCTCGCAGATCTTGCAGGCGATACAGCCGACCGGACAATTCTTGCGCGTCACGGCTCCGGTCTCACGCGAGGAACAAGCGACGATCACCGGAAAATCGTACGGCCGGAGAGAAATGATCTGCCGGGGACAGGCGGTAATACACTTGCCGCAGGCCGTGCACTTCTCCGGATCGATGACCGGCAGTCCCTCTTTCATCCTGATCGCGTCAAAAGGGCAGACGCAACAACAATCGCCATGTCCGAGACAGCCATAAGCACAACTTAGCCCGCCGCCATCAATGATGTTGGCCGCTCCGCAGGTCCTGACGCCGGCATAATTACCTTTTTTCTTCCGCTGGTCATCCCGCGCGCCGCAATGGACCGCGGCCACCCTTTTATGCACTTCTTGCCCCTCTACCCCCATCAGGTCAGCCAGTTTTTTAGCGACCGCCGCTCCACCCACCACGCAGCCGCTGACCGTCATTTTCCCGGCGATCAGTTTCTCGGCGAAATCGCGGCAGCCGGCCGCGCCGCAAGCTCCGTCGTTCGCCCCCGGCAATATAGCCAGGATAGCGTCAAGTCGCGGGTCCTGCTCGATAGTAAAATAATCGGCCGCCAGAGCCAACAGCAGGGCAAAGACCAGACCGAACAAACCAAGCACCACTATGGAGACAAGAACTACGTTCATAAACCGAACATTCCTGTAAAACCAAGGAACGCGAGAGACATCAGAGCGGCCGTCAGGAAAGCGATCGGATAACCCTGAAACCACTTCGGTATCGGGGCTAGCATCATCCTTTCCCGGATATAGGCGAAGAGGATGATCGCCAGGGAATAGCCGCCGGACACGCCAATCGAATAGACCATCGCCTGGCTGAAGGTGAAGCGGTAATCGATCGCCAGAAAAGCGACGGCTAAAATGGCGCAATTGGTGGTGATCAACGGCAGGTAGATCCCCATCGCCCGGTACAGATGGGGGATCATCTTCTTGAGATAGAGCTCTTCCAGCTGGACCAGCGAGGCGATCGTCAGGATAAAGACCGCCGTCCGGAGGAACTCCAGATGGAAGGGCGCCAGGATGAAATGATAGGCCGCCCAGGAGACGGCCGAGGAGATCGTCATAACAAAGATCACGGCAAAGCTCATCCCGAGCGAAGTGTCGATCTTGGTCGAAACGCCAAAGAACGAGCAGAGAGCGATAAATCTGATCAGGAGGATGTTATTGATCAGGAAGGCCGCGAAAAATATGCCGAATAGTTCCATTATTGCACCTTGTTCTCCAGTTTGTTGAGGCCCGCCATGAGAAAAGCGATCGTGATGAACGCTCCGGGCGGCAGGATCATGATCGTGGCGGCGGCCGCCGGGTTAAAGAGGGTCAAACCGAAGACCGACCCCGCCCCCAGCATTTCCCGGATGACGCCGATGCTGACCAAGGCTAAACCAAAACCCAAACTCATCCCGATACCGTCCAGCGTCGAATTCAAGACCGGGTTACGATAAGCGAAGGCTTCCGCCCGTCCCAGGATAATGCAGTTGACGACGATCAACGGGACAAAAACCCCCAGCGCGGCGTACAGCTCCGGCGTGAAAGCTTGCATGATGTAATCACTGATCGTGACAAAGGTCGAAATGATAATAATGAAGATCGGGATCCGGATCTGGTCCGGGACGAGCTTGCGGATCGCGGCAATGACCAGATTGGAACAGGTCAAAACAAAGGCGACCGCGACACTCATCCCTAAAGCGTTAAGCGCGCTGTTGGAAACGGCCAGGACCGGGCAGAGCCCGATCATCAGGCGGAGGACCGGGTTTTCTTTGATTATTCCCTGGTTAAGATCGTGCCAGAGGCTCATTTCTTCCCTCGGATGGCTTGCCGCACTCCCTCACAAACCGCCCGGCTGGTGATGGTAGCACCCGTGATCGCGTCGATATCTTTCTTCGGCTCCAGCGGGTCGTTCGCCCCTTTGCCGATGAACTGGTCCAAAAATCCCCGCTCTACTACTTTGGCTCCTAAACCCGGCGTTTCCTTCTGGCTCAACACTTTTATTCCGACCACTTTCTTCTCGTTGCTAACGCCGACCAGCAGCACGACCGGACCGCCGTAACCGCGCGGCGCGACCCTGACCGCCTCTCCGCTCGAGGCGACCGGCAGGACCTCCTTGACCGATAGATCATAGGCGGCGGACGAATTCCGGACGATCCGCGGCTGGGTAATGATATAAACATAAGCCAGTAGTCCGGCCGAGATGACGCAAAAAACCATTAAAATGAGACCGAGCTTGACCGTTTTTATCATTATTTTCTCCCTACTCCGTAAACCCGCGGCCGGACATACTTGTCGATGATCGGCGTCATGATGTTCATCAGTAGAATCGAGTAGTTGACCCCTTCCGGAAAGCCGCCATAGAAGCGGATCAGCACCGTGATCACCCCGCAGCCGAGGCCAAAAATGAAACGGCCGGCCGTCGTGACCGGCGTGGTGACGTAATCGGTCGCCATGAAAAAGGCGCCAAAGACCAACCCGCCGCTCAAGACGTAATAGATCGGATCGTGGCCCAGGAGGAAGGTCAGAACAAAGACCGAACCGATAAAAGCGGTCGGCGCCGGCCAATCAATAATATTATTCCAGTAAAGGATCAAGGCCCCGATCAGGATAGCCAGGATGGAGGTCTCGCCCAAAGATCCGGCCCGGTCACCAAGAAATAACTGCAGATAGCTTGGGCCAGCCTCGTGGATCTTCGCTAAATATAGCGGGGTAGCGGTCGTCACCGCATCGAAGGGCCTGACCCAACTGGTCATTGCTACCGGCCAGGAAGCGAGGAGCAAAGCGCGGGCGGCCAGCGCCGGGTTAAAAATGTTGAAGCCTAACCCGCCGAACAACCCTTTAACCACGACCATGGCAAAGACCGCGCCGATCGCCGCCAGCCAGAGCGGCGTGGTCGGCGGGAGGATCAGGGCCAGGAGGAGACCGGCGACTCCGGCGCTCCCGTCGGCCGCCAGCGGTTTTTTCGCCAGCCGGAGAAAGACGACCTCCGCTAGAATTGAGGTGAGCGTGGTGAAAACTATCAGGAACAAGGCCGACCAGCCAAAGTAATAGATCGCCGCCCCGGCCGGGAAGAGCAGGGCAACGGTCACCCAGCGCATAATGCTCCTAATATCGTCCTGTGCTCTGATGTGCGGACCGACCGAAAGGTCAAAATTCATTTGCAGACCGCCTGCTTCAGCAATAATTCTTTTTTAGCTAACTTGAAATACTGGACCAGATAGATCCGGCTCGGACAAACGTAAGCGCAGCAGCCGCATTCGATACAATCGGCCACCCGGTAGTCAGCGGCGGCGTCCCAATTCTTCAGTTTGGCGAATTCGGCCAGAAAATTAGGGGTCAGGCCAACTGGGCAAGATTTAATGCAGCGGCCGCAACGGATACAATCTTTTTCTTCGTAAGCAACCGCTTCTTTTTTGTTCATGACCAGCAGGCAATTATTCCCTTTAAGGAGCGGCAGGTCGAGCTCCGGGACGGCGATCCCCGTCATCGGCCCGCCCATCAGCACTTTCACGGCGTCAGCCGTTAAGCCGCCGCATTGCTCAATTAATTCCCGGAAAGAAGTGCCGAGCCGGGCTTTCAGGTTCTGCGGTTTTTTGACGCCGGTCCCGGTCACGGTCACGACCCGCTCGATCAGCGGCTTGCCCAACCGGACCGCCTCCGCTATCGCCACCGCCGTGCCGACATTCTGGACCACGACCCCGATATCGGACGGCAAACCGCCGGACGGGACTTCCTTCCCCGTGAGCGACTTGATCAGCATCTTCTCCCCGCCTTGGGGGTATTTGGTTTGGAGGACCTCAACACTCCCTCCCTGTGTTCCATTTTCCGTGTTCCGTGCTCCAAGTTCTTTTATCGCGTCTTGCTTATTATTCTCTATAGCAATGATTATTTTTGAAGCCCCAACCGCTTTAGCAATGGCCCGCGCCCCGTAAATAACGTCCCCCGCTCTCTCGACCATCAAGCGGTGGTCACAGGTAATGTAGGGTTCGCACTCACAACCGTTAATAATGACCGTTTCGATCTGTTTGCCAGCCGGCGGGGTCAGTTTAACGTGGGTGGGAAAAGCCGCTCCGCCCAACCCAACGATCCCGGCTGACCGGACCGCCTGCCTGATCTGTTCCGGGGTGAACTCCTCATACGACCATTGGCCAACATAGTGCGCCTCGGTTGAAACCCCTTCAGCCGCGGCAATTACGATCGCTTCTTTGTCCACCGAGGTCACCTGGCCGGAGATCGAGGCATGGAGCGGCGCGGAGATAAACTTGGCAGAGGCGGCGATCTTCTGGCCTTCGACCACCCGGTCGCCGGCCTTGACCAGCGGTTCGTTGGGACAGCCGAGATTCTGCTGGAGCAGGAGCCTGACCTGACGCGGCGGAGGGGCCGTTTTGATCGGCTCCCGGGCAGTCAGCTCTTTGTTTTCAGGCGGATGGATACCGCGGGCAAAGCTCTTCAGTTTAGCTCTCATCAGGAATAATTCTACTCGACTGATGTCAGATGTCAAATGGTGAAAGCCGTATCCCAATATCCCTGACCACGACCTTCCCAGTATATTTTTTGGCCGCTCGCTTGGTGAACCCAACCTTATTAGCGACAAAAGTAACGGTCAGCTTAGCTCTAACCGCCAGACCTAATGGCTCACCGGTGTCGGCGTCAAGACCGGAAGGGACATCGACGGAGAGGACCGGCAATTTTGAGAGGTTAATAGCTTCGATCACAGCGCGATACGGCGCCCCCACTTCATCCCTTAATCCGATCCCGAAGATCGCGTCTATGATCAGGCCTGTTTTCAGGTTTTTCAGGTCGTTATTTAACCGGATTCCACGCCCTAAACGCTTGAGAATATCGTAGTTGATCTTGGGATCGTTCTTTAATCGTGAGTGATCGCCGACGAGCAACACTTCAACTTTATAACCGGAGCTAAGTAAATGCCGCGCGGCAACCAACCCGTCTCCCCCATTATTCCCTACCCCGCAAACAACAACCACGCGCGCGTTACGTGATATGCGTTTCGCGTTACGAATAACTTTGATCGCTTCTTCCGCTACCGCCCGCCCGGCGTTCTCCATGAGGACAATCGAGGGGACTCCGTACTTTTTCTGGGCGTCGCGGTCAAATTGGCGGGCTTCCGCGGTGGTAATGGCTCGCATGGAGCCATATTATAACATCAAGCGCGGACTTTAACCTGAAATTTTTCCCGGCCGTAAACGACAGATAAGCATGACAATTAGAACGGTCCGCTTTAATCTCTTGCCAGGGCCAGGACTGATCCCTGCTCCCTCCAATCGTCCAAAGTCATTTCGTCCCGCGGCCGGGGGAGAAAGGAGCTGGGAGAGAGTTTACTGTTTTCAAATCGTCGCTTTTTCGGCGCCGAGCATCCAACAGGTGGAATCCTATATAAGACTGGCGGTTCCGCATCGCTTGACCGCTTACGGTTTTGCGGAACAGAGCTTATCCTTGGGATTAGGAAAAATGCCGGAATGGGTTTCTCGTTTTAAAAGGATCTGGATCGAAAATGACGAGCATAAGCCTGTTTCCGTTGAGGGGCTTGAAACATTATTAAGCGGTATTAATTCTCGAACCAGAGGGAACCTTAATCACGGGAGTTCGGTCGCCGCCTTATGTCGCGGGGCGGAGTTTGTTCTCGGCATGAAAAGAGCATCATTCAAACAGCTGCTCCCTTATCTTCTCGGCCAAAACGGCCAATATGATGAACTTGGCCTGCTGATTGAATTATATTCTTCCTGCGGGAGAACCGGCCGGCTGGTTAAACTAACTCCTCTCAACCCCAAAAATCCATATTCAGTCTGGTTTAATTCATCAGATAAAAAATCATGATTGAAAAGATACGTTTGAATTCGCTTTGTCGGCAGGGGCGGGCTTTTTCTATCATTAACGAACATTACAAAAATGACGCCCTGCCCGCGCATTTCAAGGTTTTAGGCGGGACCGGCAAAACCGATAAATTCGGCGCTGCCTTTGATGGCGCGACACAAGGCGTACTGGCTGGAATTCTGGTCACGGATGATAATCAAAGCCTTTATGCTTATCGCGAACAGCGAACCAGTGAAATATTATCCTCCTGCGAATACTGCTGCCGTTTAAGCATTAATATTACAGAACTTGATCTTAACGCTAATCTGGTCAGGACTTTTTCCAGCGACCTGGGATTAATATACATGGGCTTCGATTATCCCTACAGATCGGTTAAAACAATTCTCGCAGTCTCTCCTTTTAGCAATTTTGACATTGAATCAATAAAACGTTTTCTCGGCTGCCTGGAAGGCACCGCCAAAAACCCATTAACAAAAAGTATTGGAGAGGTATTAAGAGAATTTCGGTCCTCTTTTTCCTCTGGGCCGGTTTTGGATGAAATTCTTGCCTTGCCTTTCTTCCATACTCAAGCGGAACTTGATGAGGAGGCAGAAAGAGAGGCACAGGAATGGAAAGAAATAATAGCCGGGAACAAATCATCAGTTCTTGCGGGATCGCTAAACGAATTGGATATTATAAAGATGCAAATCGATCAGACGATGTTGAACGCGATGAGGGAAAATAGCGGAGCAAAAAGCGAAGAAGAATTCTATCAATGGTTGACCACCCCCCATCCCCGGGATGCCGCTTTACTCCATAACATTAAATTGGTCGATTGGAGCGAATACTGGGGATTCTGGCGAAGTACTTATGCCGGGATTGGAGTGGCCATCCCGTGCTAAGAATCAATTTAACGATATCAGACGATATAAAACCAATCAATCGCCGGGGATTAGTTAAATAAATTCCCACGCCAAAACATCCCCGGCTCGCCGCGGGGTTTTAACCCAGCCGCTGCTCGCAATAAAGATATCCGTATCAAGTGTGGCTCTGGACAGTCGCGGTTTCATTGAAATTCATCAACTCCGGAGCCGATAAAAAAGCATGATAATCATCCCTGCCAATCAAATATTTGGAAGACTGCCGAAAATTGAAAAATGGTCAGCCATAAAACCGGCACCTCGCTCGCCTATCGATACTTCAAGAATTAAAGATGTTAAAGGCTGTTTTAAAGGCTGGCTGAACGTCAACGGTTTTGATCCCCAACATCCCGGCCTTGATTTTATGGCTTTCCAAAGAACTTCCGGAGAACTGGTGATCGGCTTGCCTTCGGGAACACCAGTTGTCTCGATCTTTGAGGGCGTCATCATTAATATCGTTGATCCCGGCCGCAGTTATCTGGCCGAGATCAGGCTGGCGCACGCGATTTGTGAAGAGAGGCTCCTTTGTTCGGTTATTAAACATGCTAAACCCATTGCCGGGTTAAAACCGTTTGATCTTATTCCGGCGGGCGGTGCGCTGGGACATCTGGCGGACGAAGATACTTCTTATCTTGACGGGCGGTATCACCTGCATCTTGAACTGCTGGCATCGACTTTTACCGCCGGAGCAAGCGTTTTAGAAATTGATCCTAACAATGACAGGCGGATTGACCCCCAACCAATTCTTTTCCCTGAAGAAACCCTGCCCTATGCCCGAATCATCTATCCAAATATTTTCCTGGCGGATAAACCGGCTCCTCCGGTCTGGCTAACACCAATCGAAGCCGCGGATAGGCTTAGAAGGTTTTGGTAATTATATGAAATTACGCAATGTCGCCAATCCGCAGTTGACGATCGGCGAAAAGTTGAGTGGGGAAAAATAAATATGAGCCCTGTAGACGGAATATCCCCGGCAAGATTTTACCGCTTGGCCGACCGGACAACGGCGGTCGCCGGCGGCTCCCTTAATCCGCAAAAACTGATGGCGCGGATGCGCGCCATTCAAGAAAGAATCGGCGACAGGGTCAGGGCCCTCAATCCCAAACAGCTAACTAAAGTTAATTACCAGGGTATGTTCGGGCCAAAATATCAGGTTGAAGAGATCATCGCCTGCACTCTGACGTCCACCGTATACAAAGCCCGTGATATGGAAAGCGGAAGTTTGGTCGTAATCAAAAGAGGTCGCTGCGAAAATACAGATCTACTGGTAGAACGAGAAGGCCAGTTATTAGAAAGATTGAGTCATCCCAGTCTCGTTCGCTGTTGCAGTGACTGGGGAGAGGGTTATTTTGTGGAAGAATATTTAGCCGGGGTCAATTTAGACAATTTTGAACGCCCAAACTCATTACTAAATCACAAGGAAGCGCTGGTGATACTTTACAGTGTGGTCGAAGTACTGGACTACCTCCATCAAAATCAAATCATAGCCAGAGATCTAAAGAACGACAACGTCATGATTTCTCCGGCAGGCAAGGTCACGCTTATCGATCTCGGTTTAGTTAAGGACTTAACAAAAAATAATGATATTGGCTACCCCACTACTTTTTTTGGTCGGCCTGAATTTGCCGCTCCAGAAATAATCATGCGTGGATCCGGATTCGTCACCGAAGAGTCTGATTATTACTCCCTGGGAATCATACTCTATCGCATACTGACCCAAACAATACCATGGCAGAGAGAAATTTATTTGGGTATTCAATCCGCAAAAGTTTCCTTTCCGGAATACGGCTTGATCTTAACTGATAAATGGCTCAACCCTATCCCTCCGCCGGTCAGGCCAATTCTCCTTGGATTATTAGAAAGAGATCCGAAACAACGGCTTAGCCATCCCGACCAACTGCAGAGCATGATCCTGGAGGCGCTGTCTTGAGTTGTTCAATCTCGGGCCTCATCTTAATGATCGCCCTTTGCCAGCAGGCAAACAATTTATGTTGACCGGCATGATCGCGAACGAAACGATAAGCCTCCGGGGTCAAGAGATGGTCAGCGTGAGTCAGATCGAATTCTAATTTAGGCCCTTCACAGGCGCACAAACGGTCAACCAGCTGCTGATGATTATCGTCAATAAATAGTGTGGTCCAGTCGGCTTTGCCGGCGATAACAGGCATAAATTTCGCTGCGACCCACCGGCGTCTGGCCCGAGCCAATTGCTCGACAAGCGTATTTTTGATCTTAGCTGTTTCATTATCCGCAGGCAATCGAGCCAGCATATCTATCGCGGCTTCGTAGTTCCCAACTCTTTGAAACGCTCTGACGATCGTCAGGCAGACGTTCCTGGCCGGCCAGGTCAAACTATTGGCTATTTCGGCGATCATCTCGTAATCTTTGTTAGCTTTAAGTAACGACAGCTTCTTAATTAAATCTGCTTCACTTAAACAATGTAATTCATCGATCTGTCTGGTTGCGCCGGATAGGACGACAATAAAAGAAGAGCCCTCCCGATACAAGCCAGGCATTCCAGGCGTATTGAAGATCTCTCGAATTTGTTCCTTGGTGATCCCCGGAGGAAAAATTATGCTCTTTATATCCCCTTTTGCGGTTTTCATTCTTTGCGCAACTTCAGGGATATAAGATATACCTCTTAACAGGTTGGGACTTATCCCACGAACATTGATCTTTTTAGTTAGTAATAAGCTCCGGAGACTTTTCCCGCTGTTACTTAATTGTACTCCCATGCTATTTGAAACAAGGATTGCATTCAGGCTCATTAAAACACACCTCTCCCGTATCTCCGCAAATACTTAGGGCGATTTCAGAAGTTTCTAATATAGCGTGGTTTCAAAAACACTGGATTTCTGGGATATTCTATTTTCTTGTTTTAAGCGCTTGTTTCATGATTTTCTTCGCCAGCGAAACCGCCCCAACCGCGTCAAGGCTGTAGACGGCGCCGATCCGGTCGGCGTAGCCCTTGGTCACGACCGCCCCGCCGACTAAGAGAGGAATATTCAGTTTAGCTTTCGTAAGCTCCGTCTTGACCACCCCCATCTCGACCATGGTGGTCGTTAACAGGGCCGACAGGGCGATCACATTCGGCCGCTCCTTCTTGGCCACTTCTACGATCTTCTCTGCCGGGACATCTTTCCCCAGGTCGATGACGGCAAAACCGTGGTTTTCGAGCATCATTTTGACGATATTCTTGCCGATGTCGTGGATGTCTCCCTTGACCGTCGCCAGGACGACCTTACCGGTGGTTTTGATCTCCCCTTTCGGGATCTTCGCCTTGCAGAGGATAAAGCCGGCGGTCATCGCCTCCGCCCCTTCGATCACCTGAGGGAGAAAATATTCTTTCTTATTGAATTTCTTACCGACCACTTCCATCCCCGGGATCAACCCCTGGTCAATGATCTTCTGCGGGGCCAGCTTCTTGGCCAAGGCCAGGTTGACCAGGATCCCGGTCAATTCCTTGTCCCCGGCGATCACCGCCTTGGTGATATCAGGATAGCCTGTGAACTTAACGTCTTTAACGGCCAACTCGTGCTTCTTTTCCGCCGGCTTCCCACCCCGCCGCGCTTTCTCCACTTCAACTTTGAAAGCTTTTAATAAATCATCCCTGGTCCCCGGTCCCTGGTACCTAGTCCCTGGCACCTTGATGGCCTTTTGCATCAGTTTATCCGTTACGTCAACGATCGCCGCGTCTAACCCGTAAGCCAAAGCAAGCTGGAAATAAAGGGCGTTGATCTTAGCCCGGTCGGGCAAACCGTGCGAAACGTTGCTGATCCCGATGATCGTCTTGACCCCGAGAGTTTCCTTGACCAGCGGGATCGCTTTCAACGCTTCCAAACAACCGGCGATCCCCACCCCGGCGGTCATGACCAGGTTATCAACATAAATGTCTTCTTTACTTATCCCTTTTTCTACCGCCGCCTGGACGATCTTCTCGGCGATCCGCAGCCGGTCGGCCGCGCTGTTCGGCAAGCCATGTTCGTCCAAGGCCAGGGCGATGATCGCCGCGCCGTATTTTTTCGCCAGCGGGATGACCCGTTCGATACTTTCGCGCTTGCCGTTGACCGAATTGAGGAGCGCTTTGCCGCAAAACGCCTTCAAGCCCGCTTCCAGGGCGGCATAATTGGGGCTATCGATCGAGAGGGGCAGTTCGCTGGCCGATTGGACGACTTTGACCGCGGTAGGCATCACTTCCGACTCATGGACGTCCGGAACAGAAACGTTGACATCAAGCAGGTCCGCGCCGGCCTTGGCTTGATCGCGCGCCTCCGCCCTGATCACCTGGCTCTTCCCTGCTTTGATCTCCGCCTGAAAAAGCGGCCGTCCCGTCGGATTGATCCGCTCGCCGACCAGCATAGTCTTCCCGGCTTCAATCACAACAACCTTAGTCCGGGAAGCGAATTTTACCCCTAACCCCTTATTCCCCTTCCCCCTTAGTAAGGGGGAAGGGGATAGGGGATAGGGGTTTGAAATGACTGATTTGATAGCTTTGATGTGGGCCGGGTTTGTCCCGCAACATCCTCCGATAATTTTAACGCCCAGCTCCGCGAACTTTTTGGCGAACGCGCCGAACTTCTCGGGGGTCATCTTATAAACCGCCTGATCGCCGACCAGCTCCGGCATCCCGGCGTTGGGCATCACCATGACCGGCAGTTTAGTCACGGCCAGATAGCGTTTGGCGACCTTGAGCATCCCTTCCGGACCGGTGGAACAGTTAGCGGCAATGACGTCGATGCCGAGCGGTTCGAGGACCGCCACCGCGACCTCGGGCGTCGTCCCATAAACGGTTTTCTCATCCGCGTCGTAGGTCAGGCTGGCGATAATCGGGAGTTGCGTCTCGCTTTTCACCGCGATGACCGCGGCCCGCATCTCCTGCAGGTCAGAGACTGTCTCGATCGAAACAACGTCTACCCCGCCTTCGGCCAGCGCTTTAGCCTGCTCGGCAAAAGCGGCGTAAGCCTGATCGAAAGTGACTTTCCCCAGCGGGTCGATCATCTTGCCGAGCGGACCGATCGAACCGCAAACAAAACCTTTCTCCCCGATCGCCTGGCGCGCCAGTTTGGCCGCCGCGACATTTATTTCTTTGACCTTATCCGCCAGCCCGTAATCGGCCAGCTTGATCCGGTTCGCGCCAAAAGTGTTGGTCTCAACGATATCCGCTCCGGCTTTAACGTAGGCCTTATGTACTTCGAGGACCACTTCCGGCCGGGTCAGGTTCTGGCCGTCAAAGCAATCTTCCGGCCGGACACCGCGCTCCATCAATTGCGTCCCCATGGCCCCGTCGATCACCAGGGCCCGATTATGTAAAACCTCCAGGAACTTAGTCACCAGGGAACCTCCTCATAGTGTACGCGTCCTCGCCGTCGGCGTAGTAAGCTTGGCGGGTGTTGATGACCTTGAAGCCGTAGCGCTCATATATTTTTTTCGCCGTCTCGTTCGAAACCCTGACCTCCAGGAAAAAGACATCTTCGTCGTTCAGGACATGCTGCATCAGCCGTTTGCCGATCTCTTTGCCGCGATATTCCGGGTGGACCGCCATGTTGATAATGTGCGTCTCATCGAGGATCTTTTCCACGCCGATGTAGCCGACCACCCGGTTCTCGTCCTTGGCGACCAGATATTTATGCTCATCTTCGCGAAAAACAGCTTCCGGCTTGGGAAAAGTAAAAGACATCCGCTCGATCTCCACGACCGCCGGAATATCCTTCTCCTTCATGGGGAAAATAGTGATCATGGTTAAATTATATCACACCCCATATTCCCGGAAATTAGGTTGGTGGGAATAATTTGGGACGAGTTTCAGCGGATCGTCCTGCTCCCCGGCTTTGAGCTTTAACAACCCCAGCCTAGCCACATTGATCCCGTAAGGGAGAGTCTGCAACTCATCAGCGACTTTAATATTTTCCCCCAGTCCCCAGTCCCCGGTCCCCAGCCCCGATCCGATGAAATGCATTTCCCCTGTTATCTTGCCCAGCAATTCCTTGATCCGATCGAGCTTGATCACCAGGTCAGCGGTCAAACGCTTTAAGCGGCCGTCCGCCGCGCCAAACAGGGCAAAGTTATACTCGTCATGCCGGGCATCGAGGCAAACAGCGATCGTCCCTTCGACTGCCACTAAGTTATAAGCAATCGCGTCGAGAGTCGGGACACCGACCAGCGGCACGTTCAAGGTCTGGGCCAGCGACTTGGCCGCGGCTAAACCGCCGCGCAACCCGGCATACGAACCAGGCCCAACCGCCACTGCCACCCCGTCGATCTGTTCCGGAGTTATCCCGGCCTCCTGAACATAGAACATGATCCGTTCCGAGTTCATTCCGGCCACGGTCGTCTCAACCAGGACCCTGGTTTCATCCGCCAGGCCGAGACTGACTATTTTAGTCGCGCTGCTAAGGCCGAGGATACGCATATTAAAAGTATAGCAAAGTATGAAATACTTGGCTATTTTTGACGATATATAATTGGGAAAGACAATGCCATCTCTTACTGAAACCAAAAGTATTTATCCAAAAGCTTATAAGCTCGGCCAGAGAAGCAGGTCGTATCCGCACAATCTCCTCGTTTTAAAAACCGCTGTAGCAGAATTAAGCACGGTTAATGCCAGTAGAGCCATGCATATTCAAACCGTTGTCGATTCATTGCAGGCTGTTATACAAGGTGAAAATCGTTACTTCTACGAAAAACTTGACCCGGCTATTAAACAAAGCGATTGCCGGAAATTAGATTTGACGCCTATAGCTCATGAGGTTGACTATAAGGCTGCTACGGATAAAATAATATCCATCTGCGAACAATTTACCTCAATTGATAAAAGTGCCTTAGTATTGGCGGCCTGGGCGCACGATCTGGGCGTGCCTTTTGGTATTGAATGGAATCATGCCGAGGAAGGACGTCAAGTTGTTAATCAAATGCTTCAGCACTCTCCCTTTTTAGAAACACTTACACAACTTGTGCTTTTCCACGGGTTTTACATGGACTTAACTAAAGCACATCTTCCAGCAGACATTACGGCTTTACCAAAAAACCTGCGTTCCCCACTATTTATTATCGATTTTTGCGATTCTGTTTCTCGGATCAGAAACGGAGAACATTCCAATCCAATCGGCCTTGATAGTCTGCTATATATGTTACGTTTATCGGACCATGAAGAAATAAACTCCTTAAGACAGCCAGCCAAACTATTAAACGTCCGTTTTCATTTTGGTTTCGCCGCGCCGATACATAACGAATCATTGGCTGAAGAAGACCGCCAAGCCATGTTTGCTCAAGCGCAACCGGATATTTCTACTGACGAATTAACAAATTTTTACGGCGGCTATTTCAGATGCCATTTCTTCAATTTAATGCTCTCGTCCTTGAACACGCCCGTAGAAAGAGGTTTTGTACTGGCTTCGGTCTATCGGACCTATAAACAGGCTGGCATGACCGGGGACGTTTTACTTTGGCCAGATATTGATCTTGGGCGCAAGCTGCAAGTGGATTTACCGGGTTTCACCAGTCGTTATCGCGTATTCTTTGAAAAGTATGGCCTGGCCCCTTTAATTGCAGCTGATCCTTCAAATAAACAAATGGTATTTTTTGCTTCAAAATTGTACTGATTCAAAAACTACTCTAGCCGCGCCGCTAAGCCCGAGGATACGCATATGTTCCTTTCATTTTCCGACAATCGTTCGATGGTGATCCGTTCCGCGTTCGCGGGAAGCAAACCGCCCAGCTTTTCCGCCCACTCGATCACGCACACCCCGCCACGATTAAAATATTCCTCAATCCCCAGATCTTCAACCTCTTTTATTTCGTCCAAACGATAAAGATCAATATGATAAAAAGGAAGACGTCCTTGGTACTCGTTAATGATGATAAAAGTCGGTGAAGTAACGTAATCTTTGACGCCGATCCCCGCCGCTATCCCCTGGATCAGAGTAGTTTTTCCGGCCCCTAGCTGGCCGGTCAAAGCAATTATATCGTTCGGCTGAAGAATGGAACCGATCTTTTTCCCCAATTGAACCGTATCTTCGGCAGATTTTGAATGATAAAAAAGTCCTTCATTAGTCATTCGTCATTAGGAATTAGTCATTCCCCCCTACCACCGCTCATAATCGTCGTATCCCCCGGTCCGGATCTCTTTGAAGCCGGGTAGTTCGTCGTCGTACTTCTCTCCCCCTTCGACTTTCCGTTCCTCGTAGATCGATTCGACCGTTTTCTCGAGGACAGGGTGGAAGAGGCTGGCCGCGATCTCGCGCAGCGGCTTCAGGACGAACATCCTCTCGTGCATCAGCGGGTGCGGGATCTGCAGTTTTTCGTCGGAGATGATCTCGTTGTTATACATCAAGATATCGATGTCCATCGTCCGCGGGCCCCACTCCACTTCCCGCTCGCGGCCGAGCACGGTCTCGATCTCCTGGCAAACTTCCAGCAGTTTGTGGGGGGAAAGCTTCGTCCTGATGGCGATCGCCGCGTTCATGTAATTGGGCTGTTCGCCGCCACCTTCTGCTTCTGTTTCGATATTCGTCGAGCGTTTAATCACCTGGATGTTAGGGTTCTTTTCCAGCAGGAAACAGGCCTGTTCGATGTACTCTTCGCGGTCGCCGACGTTCGAGCCGAGCGCCAAGTAGGCGACGGCCGGGCCGCTGTGTTTCTTCCCTTTTTTAAGTTTGACCGCTTTGGCCGCTTTTTTGGGCTTAGCGGCCGGCTTGATCTTTTTGGCTTTCGTCGCTTTCTTCACTTTTTTCGCCTTAGCCATTGTTATCTCCTTTTTATTGCATCCGTCATCCGAGCGACCCGGACCAGCTCTTTGACATCGTGGACCCTGACCAAGTCGGCGCCGTTCATGATCGCCGCCGCCACCAGGGCGGCCGTCCCTGCCAACCTCGCTTCGACCGGCAAACCGAGGACCTGGCCGATAACAGATTTACGGGACGGACCGACCAAAAGAGGCCGGCCAAGAACCTTCAATTCCCGCAAACGGGCGATGATCTCAAGGTTATGCCCGGCAGTTTTACCGAAGCCAAGACCAGGATCAAGGATAATTTTCTCATGTAGTATACCAGCATTATTCGCAATTGCAAGGGATTCGGCCAACTCGGCAATGACCTCGCCCATCAGGTCGCTATATACGGGATTGCGCTGCATCGTTTTCGGCGTCCCCCGCAGATGCATCAGGCAAACCGGCACCCCCGCCCTGGACACCACTTTGCCCATCTGCCGGTCATGTTTTAAACCGGAAATGTCATTGACCATATCCGCCCCGGCCTCGAGCGCCGCCCGGGCAACGGCCGCTTTCCGGGTATCGATCGAAACGGCACAACCACGCCACTTACCCAATTCCCTAATGACCGGGATGACCCGGGCTATCTCTTCAGCCGCCGAGACTGGCCGCGCCCCCGGCCGGGTCGATTCGCCGCCAACATCAATGATATCGGCTCCTTCCGCGATCATTTTTTCCGCCTGGCAAAGGGCCGTCACTCGCTCGCTGAATTGTCCGCCATCCGAGAAAGAATCCGGCGTCACGTTCAATATCCCCATGACAAATGTCCGCCGGCCAAAGGTTATTTTCTTGGGGCCGACCTTGATCGCTTTCGGGTTGGCGGTATAATTGGCCAGCGCCCGGTCAATTTCGGCGGCAATGACCGGCAGGCCAAACTGGTGGGCCTTGAGCTTTGCCACCAGCGATTTGAGCTGTTGCAGAGTGCCAAAGACCAGGAGATCGGTCGTTTTGACGGAGAGATTGACGGACCCGTAAGCGGTCGCCGCGTCCCCGCCATTAGATAGCATCGTCTGTTTGATAATATTGGCCGCGACCGGGCGAAGGGCCGTCAACTTGATCAGCCGGAAAACCGCCTTGGGGGCCATCAGTCTGATCCCGGCTGGATCGGCGCCGAGCGCCTTCATCTCGGCTGCCGGGTCACCCTCGATCAGGCGCGCGATCACAACAACTCCAGTTTGACTATCTTTTTCGTCTTGTCGGTCACTTTCGCCCGGTCATCCAGCCGCTGGCCTGCCACCCAGATTATCCGGCCGGCGCTCTCGACCACCGGGATAACGTCGCGCTCCGCCGGCGCCACTTTCTCATCGACAAAAAAGTCCTGGAGCTTTTTGCTCCCTTTCATCCCGAGCGGGACAAAACGGTCCCCCGCCAGCTTATTGCGGGCGATCACTTCCTTGCCGAAGGCGCTGTAGTCGACAAAGGCGATCTGCTCGCCAGTCGCCCCTTCGACCTTATCGACAAAACTGCCGCGCAAGACCCGCCCAACCTCTTCGAGCCTGACCTCACCCGGGATAGCCAGCAGGTAGCGGAACGGCTTGGCTTCCCGCTCTTTCGGCCGCTCACGCGAGATCGTCAGGACGTTGCGTTCACCGCTGGCAAAGATATTGTCCGGCAAATGGATCTCCCATTTTTCGTTCGAGCCGAGCTTGTCGAGCACATCATGAATATGGCCGAACGAAAGCTGGGTCAAGTTCCCTTTGACCTGCTCCACCGCCAGGCGGAGGACATAGCGCTGGATAGTTGGTTCCAACCGGCCCAGTTTATCCTGGCTTAACCTGATCTGGCCGGCATCCTGGAAGCTCTTGATCTCCGGCAGCAGCTCCGCCGCCTTCGTTTCCAGATAGACATTGTCTTCGGTCAGCAGAAGGATCGTCTGGAGGATTATCTCCTTGATGTTGAGGTTGTAGATCTTGAGCTGCGGCACCAGTTTCAGGCGGACGCTGTTGCGCATGTATTTTGATTCGTAATTGGTGTGGTCGCGCCGCGGCACCAGCTTGAGCGCCCCGACGTAATCTTCGAGCTCCCGCCGCCAAACCTTGATCAGCGGCCGGACGATATTGGCCCGTTTCGGCGGGATGCCGCAAAGTCCGCGCAGGCCGGCGCCGCGCAACAGGCGCATCAGGAAGGTCTCGATATTGTCATCGGCGGTGTGGCCGACGGCGATCTTCCCCGCCCCGATCTTTCTCGCCATCCGGCCGAAAAATTCGTAGCGGGCGATCCGGGCCGCTTCTTCGATGCCGATCTTCTCGCGCGCCGCCAGGTCGCTGACGTCAAAGGACTCGACGCTGATCGGCACCGCCATCCGCTGGGCCATATCTTCCACGTAGCGGACGTCTAGTTCGGCGTCCCCCTTGCGCAGCATGTGGTTAAGGTGGGCGACATGGAGCGAGATCTTCAGCTCTTCGCGGAAAGCGTAGAGCAAATTAAGCAGGCCGGTCGAATCGGCGCCGCCGGAAACGGCGACCAGCACCAGGTCGCCCGGCTCGAACATCTTGTATTCCCTGATCGTCTCGATGAATTTATCTTTTATGGCCATATTGTCCTTAATGGGGAATGGTAAAGGGTTCTCCCCGGTAGCAACGGATCCCGCAATAAAAAGCGTAGCCCCAGGCGCCAAAGCCAAAGAGGACTTCCAACAGGTCGAGATACGGGATATAGATCAAGCTCCAGACCAGGTTGACCAAGGCACGGAGCGTAAAAAAGGCCAGGAAGATCAGCAACCAAAGAAGGAGCGCCTGGTTCCCATGGAAAGTCATGAACTCCTCCCCTCTTTTCCGGGTGAGGACAACATAAAGTGAAGGGACCCAGGTGATATAGGCCAATGCCGCGAGTGTCTTGTCTTTCATAGGAATAATGCCGGGGGCCGGGATT